>JBGSIR010000415.1:0-5941 GCA_041742415.1 Fimbriimonadaceae bacterium
GGCGGCGGCACGACCGGAGGCGGCACGACCACGGGCGGCCCTCCTCCCCCTCCCGCCCCGTAAGGGCCGATCAAAAGGCCCTGCTGAAAGCGTCACTCTCAATAACGACCCGGCTTTTCTCCCCACTGCAAGGTGTGGAGAAAAGCCTTCACCTTGGATGCAAACACGGTAGCAACGGATGAACAAAGCTGCAAATAAAACCTTGGCCCTTTTGGCTGGGATGGCCCTGACAGGAGCAAGCTTCGCCCAGTTCGGCTGGAGCGGCGAGTGCTTCAACCCGGACAATGATTCGCCCCTGAGCGATGACTGGGGAGTTACTGCCGTCTTCAACGACCTCGTCGGTGTTGCTCTCGGCATCTCTGGTGACGCAACGTATGGCGGCGACGGCGGCCCCTGCTACGATCCCGCTCGAACGCTTGACGCGTCCGGACGCATGGCCTTCTTTGTTGGCCAAACCGGATCCATCCAGTCCAATTTCGATAATTTCCTTTCGACCTCGATGGGCGCCCCGTCTGAGCCGGCCGGCGATTACACCTACACCACCATCACGACCGGTGAGGTCACTGAAGACAATGATGAGGCGCTGGCCGCCGAGCTCTTTGGTGATGGCGGCATCCGCATCGCCTTCAACTCCGCCAGCAAGCGCCAGCAGGTCACGATCTGGGATGGCGACGGTGTCACCGTCACCCGAGAGACCCGCGTCATCGGAGACGCCGTTCGATTCGACTATGAGATCCTGAACACGTCGTTCACCGATCCGCTTCGCGTGGGCATGCGCTTTGGACTTTCGCCGTGGATGCGAAGCACCAGCCCCAGCCCCGAGACAGGCGCCAACCAGGCGTTCACCCTTTTGGGCGGCCTGACTTCAAATCCTCAGATCAGCACCGATAACTTCGTCGGCATTCTGGCCATGGACACCCGCCGCCCTCCGCGGACGGGTTGGAAGTACCGAACCACCGACGCCCTTTTCCCCACGAAGCTTGAAGCTCTTTTCGGCCAGTCCGTGCCCTACGGCATTCGCCTGGACAACGGTCCGACTGACGCCACGCCGGACGCGAACACCGTGAACATGGTGAAGGGTGGAAACCACACCTTTACGCTTGAAGGCAACGCGATGAACCTGAACCTGTTCGGGGATGTCACGGGTGTGACGGGTGAAGACGATGTCTTGATTGACGAGTACTCAATCATCCAGCAGTTCGCCTCGACCGTCGTTGCCCCTCGTGCGGTGACCAACTTTGTTCACTACATCCGATCGCCGTGGTCCAGCGCCGACTACCTTGATCCTTACACCTTGGTTTTGGACGCCCCGCGCCTGCTTGAGCCAAGCCAGACGGGACTCAACGGCATCGCCGGAAACCCGTTCACCATCCGGGCCTACATCGACAACCAGTACGCCGACATTGACCGCGAAATCGCTCTCAATGACGTCGTGATGGAGCTCGTGCTCCCGGCCGGCCTGAGCCTTGCCAGCGGACAGAACAGCTTCCTTCGCCTCGACCGCGTCGATCCGAACGAGATTCGTTCGCTCCAGTGGCGGGTCATCTCCGACGGCACCACCATCGGCGACCGCGAATACACCGTCAATGTCCGATCGGGCGTTGGCCCTGCGAAGTCGCTTAAGGGTGTCATTCGCGTCGCGGGAACTCCGACAATGCGCCTGAACGCCGGGCCGAACATGGTCACGTTCCCCTACGTCTTCACCGACACATCGCTGAACCAGATTCTCCAGCTCCAAAGCGGCGTTGACTATCTGGCCTATCGATGGGACGCCACCGGACAGTCCTACCAGGCCGTCAGCTCTCCCGAGCGCGGCGTCGGATACTGGGTTGTTCCCAACCAGAACCAGGGCATCGTGAACCTTCAGGGCGCCTCTGGCCGCATCAGCGACATGGCCCAGGGCGGCCTCATCACCAATCTTTCGCGAGGCTGGAACATGGTGGGCAACCCCTATAACTATCCGATCAAGCTCTCCGACCTGCTCTTTGTAACTGAAGAGGACCCGGCTCGCCCGCTCACCTGGAGCGAAGCCGTGGGCAACTCGCGCATCGAAGCCGGCGTGGCGTTCTACAACGGAACGGGCTACTCCTTCCTTCCGGATTCGTCCAGCCTGCTTCTTCCGGGACAGGGCTACTGGATCCGATCCAACAGTTTCCTGCCGATCCGCCTCTCGTGGCCTCCGGTCTACACCCCTGGCGTGAGCGGACTTGGACGCTCGGATGAAGCGACCGCCTGGCCGCAGAATGATCGAGCCTGGCGCCTCCAAATCGCTGCCCGATCTGGAAGTGAGCAGGACGTCCACAACTATGTCGGCTTCGCTGCTGACCCGGCCAAGGCTCGCCTCGGCCAGATGACCGAGCCGCCGATGGCTCCTTCCAGCAGCCTCCGCGTTGCCGTGAAGGGCGAAGTCGATGGCATGGCCTCCTCCGTCACCTCCCGCTCGACCGACATGAGCTGGACGCTGCAGGTCACTTCTCTTGAAGCCGGCAACGTCACTCTCACCTGGCCGAACCTTGGACAGGTGCCGCGAGGCATGCGCCTCCGACTCGCCGATCCGGCGACCGGACAGAACGTGAACCTGCGGTCCACGAGCTCCTTCACGGTGAACTTCACCGAGCCGGGAACTCGCGAGCTGACGGTGTCCGCCGACCAGACTGGCTCCAACCGTCCGGTGATTGGCAACGTCATCGTCTCCGGCGACAGCCGGTCCGCTGGCTCCTCCATCGCCGTCACCTACAGCATCTCCGCCGACGCCGTGGTTTCGGTGCGGGTGCTGAGCGGAGCGGGCAAGGAGGTCTACACCCTGAGCCGAGGCCGATCGGTCTCCGCCGGTGAGAACCAAGCCGTCTGGAGCCTGCGGGACAACGCCAACCGAGCAGTTGCTCCTGGCGCCTACCGCATGGAGATCACCGCCGAAACTCCCTCGGGCGAGCGCGTTCGCCGCATCGTCCCCATCAACGTCGTCCGCTAAGCCGGACGACGACCATGAAAACTGAATCGGCGGCCGGAGGTTCTCCTCCCGCCGCCGATTCGTCTTAGACTTCGGGCCATGTCCATTAGAATTGCCGCCGTCTTCGGACTCCTGCTGGCCGCAGGCGCGGCGTGGTGCCAGCAGGGCACGGTTGGCCTCAGCGGCTATCCGGTGGTTCTGCAGGCCGACGGAAAGGCTCGCTCCACGATCACCGCCGAAGCTCGGGACACCAGGGGAAACCCTCTCCCTGACGGCACACAGATCCTTTTTGAAGCCTCAGGCGGAATGGTGAGCGAAACGCTGGTTAGGCTTCAGGGCGGCATCGCCCAAACCACCTTCCGGGCCGGGGCAACTCCAGGAACCGCGCGGGTCAGGGCCAAGGTGCTCAACCTCGACGCCTCTGGGGTCCTGGATCTGGAGCTGGTCGAGGACAGCCGCGCCGTCTCCGAGGCTCAGGAATACATCGAAATCACCGCCCCTGAGTTCTTGGAATACAGCACCACGGAGCGAGCACTGCAGGCCGTGGGCTCAGACTCGCCGGTCATCATTCGATATCGCGACATCGTGATCGAGGCGATGACCGTCCAGGTCCGCATTCCGAACTACGAAGTGAAGGCCTACGATGCGGTGCTTAAGATAGGCGGCAAGAATTACCCCCTCAAGCAGCTCATCTTCAGCCTGAATCGACGGTCTGGGCAGGGCATTGCGATGATGCCCTCCGAAAGCTATCGCGTCAAGTATTCGGGCCTTCTTCCGGCCGTGGAGGCCATTCCATTTGAAAAGGAAATGGGTGTTGAAGTGGGCAGCTTTGGCATCCGTCCACTGGCCACGGAGTTCGACATCCGTCGGATGGCGTACCTTGACCTTTCGACGTCGGTCAGCATCATCGAAGCCCGCAAGGCCGTGGCCTATCCCTCTCGGGAAGTTCAGTTCCAACGGGCCAACATGAAGGTCGGTGGGCTTAGCGTGCAAAAGGTGCCGCTGCTGGCCGTTTCGGTCCAAACCGCGTCGCCGCTGGTCACCGATCAGTATCTCAACGTCAGCAACAACCAGCTCGCGGTCAACTATCCTTACTACCTCGACCTCGCGCCCGGCCGATCAAGCCTCCTGCGCTTGCGGCACGGCGCCCTGTTCACCAATGGAGCCGGCGCCAGCGGCGGCACCCGGCTCGATTTTGAGCACCAGTGGAATTCCGGCAGCAACTCGGAAGGCCGAGCCATTATTTCCGGGTTGGCCAGGGAGGACTGGGGGGTGAGCCTGAGGCAGAGCTTCCGGTCTGGCCCGGGCAGCTCCTTGGCGCTTCAGGTGGATGTTCCGGCGCGGCGGGCGCTCTATGCGAATGCCTCCTGGACCAGCTATGGCCAGGGCTTCACGGCGGTGGCCAGCGGCAACGTTGTGCGGTCCATCCGAGGACCCCGCTCCGGCTCCGATACGGCCCAGATGCAGCTCGAAGGCGATCCTGTTTCCCTCGGCGGGATTCCGGCCACCTTCCACTTTGGCGTCCAGGCAAATCAGTCGCGCTCTTTCCTCAACGACGATGTCCGCACGCGGGAGTCAATTGGCCTCACGTCGCGGGTGAACTTCAGAACCTGGCAGTTGGGCGGCCAGAACTCCGTTCAAGCGGGCTGGTCGGGCACTCGCCACTTGGCCGGAGACGCCCCCTCTCCCTACACGTCCCAAGCCTCCATCACGCTCAGCACATCGCCGGCGCCTGGCTTTGGGCTCAGCACCACCTATGACTTCTTGGACGACGGGTTCAACTCCGACCTCATCGGGCGGCATCGACTGTCCAGTAAGGGCTACTACCGAACTGGGCCGGTGAACCTGCGCGCGTCGTTGGGGCAGACCCTGGACAAAGCCCGCGCCAACGCGAGCCTCGGCGCCGATTGGCAGATCGACAATTTGTGGCGAATCCGCTGGGATTACTTCTGGGACGATTTTGATGATGCGGCCTATGTGGACCAAACCTTTGTCCTGGGCTATCGCCTGGGCTTCCGCGAAGTTGGGCTCAGCTATTCGGGACGGAGAAAGCGGCTTGGGCTGGAAATTCTGGGCACTCGCTTCTAGCGTTCTGCTGGCTGCCTCGGCCCCAGCTCAGCCCATTGGCCGATTCCTGCCCGACCGGCTTCCACAGCCGGTGGGCTTCGCGCTGGACGAGACGGGCTTTCGGGCCGATGCCCTCGGCGCCGATCGGGTTCAGTTCCTTCAGCCGATCTCGGCGCTGGCCGCCATCCGCCGCACTCCCTGGCTGGGCGAATATGACGCTCATGGAGCGGGCGGCGGTCCGGTCTCCGTTCGGGTCAATCACCGGGCGCCGGGCTTTGAGCTGTCATTTCCAGGGCCTTGGGGACTCCGTATCGACAGCCTGAGCCCGCCCATCCTCAGCAACTTTGAGGGCTCCTATGCGCCCGATGTCCCGTCCTCGCCAGCCTCCTGGACCGTTCTCACCTTCGACCGTCCGCAGCCGCCACTCATCATTGGACAGCTCAGCGGGGAGCAGCAGGTCATCGTCTCGGGGCGCCCCGGGAGCTGGGTGGTGCAGGGCTCTGCCGAGGAGCCACAGACCATCCGCATTGGGCTGCCGCTCGGGTTCGAATCTTTCAGCGGTCGAGATGTCGAGGGCCTCGGGCGGCTGGTGCAGAGAATTCGCCGGATGGAGGCGCCGTGGACCCAGCCCGCGCCTCGGCTCGTGAGCGAATCGGTCGAGCTGAGCGACGACTCGGTTTTGGTCCGGTGGACTTTTGACCGGGCGGGTGCCGTCATCCCCCCGGCGCTGATTTTGGCCAAGGCGGGCGGATATCCCATTCAGCTCACGGGAGAGGTGATGGGGCAGGAGTCGTGGACCCGGGAGGGCCCACAGGCCTTTGCCCCCGGAGCCGTTCTCGAAGCGCGGCTCCCGAGGCGGTCCAACCCGGCCGGACGGCCGCTCACTCAGGCTCTGGGGGACGCCTTTGGCCTGGCGGGCTCTTT
>JBGSIR010000416.1:0-4583 GCA_041742415.1 Fimbriimonadaceae bacterium
CGGCTGACCCGGCTGACGTGGGTGTCCACCGGAATCGCGGGCAGGCCAAAGGCGAAACAGAGAACGATCGCCGCCGTCTTGGGCCCGACTCCGGGCAGCGACTCCAGCCAGGCGCGCGCCTCCGGCAGGGGCATGTCCAGAAGGAACTCCAGCGAATGCTCGCCGGCGTGCTCGCGGATGCGGACAAGCGAGCCGTGGATCGCTTTCGACTTCTGCTTGGCCAGACCGGCGGCCTGGATGCGCCGCTCAATGCCCTCTGGCCCGGCCGCCTCCATCTGAGCCCAGCAGGGGAATTCGGCACGGAGCCGGGTGAAGGCGGGGAAGGAGTTTGCGTCGGCCGTGTGCTGGCTGAGGATGCAGGAGACCAGCTCCTCCATCGGCTCAAATCGGCGGATCATGCGGCTTCGCCCGTGATGGCGCTCCAAGGCGTCAAGAATCTCGCCGATGCGCCTCGCCATAGGCGGCCTCCGCCACCCCTTTGGCTTGCGATGCGCAGCTTCCACTGGTTCTCAGGATACACTCAGAGGGCGATGCGGGCTTCTTTGGCGCCTCTTCTTTTGCTCTGCGCAGCCGGCTGCGGCAGCGCCGACGACTCCAGCCGAATCATCGGGGTTTGGAGCGTGAAGAGCCCTTTGGGAGATCGCGGCCCGTCTTCGACGATTGAGTTTAAAGAGAAGGGAGACCTGGTCTTTTCGGCGAACGTGATGGACATGAGCATCGATCTCAACGGCCGCTGGTCGCTGAGCCGCGGCATCCTCACCATCAGCGGCTTGGAGCCGGAAGTTGACTTGAGCGGAGCCGGCGAGGCGGGCGGCCAGGCTGTGGCCGACCTGGAGAGCACTGTCCTGGAAATGGAGCTCACCTGGAAGAACAAAGACGCTTTTATCCTGGCGACGGGGCGGGGGCGCAGTATGCTCGTGCCCGGCCGCTACGACCGTCTGACCCCGGAAGAGGCGGCCGAGCGAAAGGCGGCCGATGCTCCGCTGGAGCTGGATGAGCCGGTGCGCGACTGAAACGCCAGCCAGGCCAGGTGGGTAGGCAAGAGATGACCGAACGCGAGCGCATCGGGCACCTGCTGCGAAGGTTTGGCCTGGGGGCGGGCCAGGTGGAGCTGGCCCTCTATGAGCCGCTTGGCTACGAAGGCGCCCTGAACCGGCTCCTCGATGGCGAGTCCGTGGACGAGGGGTTCGACGTGAGCCCTTGGAGCATGGCTCGCGGCGAAGACGGGCAGATTCAGCTCGACCCGAGCCCCTTTGCCGCCTGGTGGGCGCTGCGCATGGTGATGACCCGGCGGCCGCTGCTGGAGCGGATGACGCTGTTTTGGCACGACCACTTTGCGGTCAGCGGTGAGAAGCTCTTCGACGGGCCCGCCATGCTCGGCTACCTGAATGGGCTGCGGGCCACCGCTCTGGGGCCGTTCCCCCAAACCCTGGCGGCAGGCGTGAAAAACGCAGCCATGCTCTATTATTTGGACGCCCAACAGAACTACCCCGACGCGCCCAATGAGAACCTGGGAAGGGAGCTGTTGGAGCTGTTTACGGTGGGCGAAGGGCACTTCACCGAGAAGGATGTCCGCGAGGCCAGCCGGGCGCTGACAGGCTGGATGGTTCACTTTGCCGGCATCGGCGATGACCGAGATTTTGAGCTTCAGCGGCAGGAGGCGGCCGAAAAGGGGCGGTCGATGTTCGCCTTCTGCGAGGCGCCCAGCTATCACGACGATGGCTTCAAAACCGTGCTGGGCAAGACCGCCAAGTTCGATGGCGACGGCTTGCTGGATCACCTGGCCGCCCACCCTCAGACGGCGCGCCGAATGTGCCTGCGGCTCTTTGACTTTTTCGTCGGCGCCGAGCCCAGCGAAGCGCGTCTCAAGGTGCTCACCGACACTTGGCTGGGCTCGGGCGGAGACCTGAAGCCCGTGCTTCGCGCCATCGCCGAAAGCGACGAGTTTTGGCTGCCCATCAACACGCGGTCAATGGCCAAGAGCCCGGTGGATTTCAGCATTGCGATGCTCCGCCAAATCGGCATCGGCGACATCCTCCGCCCCCTCATGGCCGGCGGCTCGCCCGATAAGCCAACCAACGAAATCTTGAAGGCGATCGGCTCCGTCGGCTTCTTTCTCATGGCGCAGCAGGGCCTCATCCTGTTCTATCCGCCGAATGTGGGCGGCTGGGAGTGGGGCGAGGGATGGATCACGAGCTCGAACACGCTTGAGCGGCTGAAGCACCCGGACCTGCTGTTGGTGGGCGACGACCCGACTCGGCCCATTGCCGCATTTCTGGCCCAGCAGATCGTGGAGCAGGGCCAGGCGAGCCCCGCGGGAATGGTGGAGTTCTTGGCCAAACGGTTTGACGCCGAGCTCTCGCCCGCTGACCGCGCCTCGCTTGTCGCCGAGGCAGAGCGGCTCGGAGGCGCGGCCTCGCTGGCGACGCCCGAAGGGGCCAGCCAGATTTTGAGCCGGCTGCTGAAAGCGGTCATCGCTTCGCCCAAGTTTCAGCAGTTCTAGCCCAAACGATCCGAAGGCGGCTGTTCGGCGTCAGAAGATGTATGAGCGCGTTGACAGTGCTGCTGCTTGCCGCCGCGGCGGCTCCGGGCCAGGTTCCGGCACAAAAGATGGAAGTGGTGCTAAAGGGGCCGCACCGGGGCGTGACCAATGTACCCCAGCTTGGCAGCAGCCTGCTGCAAAAGTTTGCCACGCAGGCGCTCACCGTTTTTCACGAAGAGCAGTTGGAAGAGTACTCAAAGTTTGGGCTGGAGATCCTTCGGGAAAACCCTAATCCGATGGGCGAGATGGTGATGGAGGGCAGCAACATCATTTCCATCAATCGGCCCGATGCAGTGAGCCTTTACCCCTCGATCTACACCTATATGGGGGGAGCGCACCCCAATCGCTACTATGAGCCGATGACCTTTGCTGTGGGGCCGGACGGGCCGATGCGGCTGAAGGCCAGGCACATCTTTGCGGGAGACACGTCCGTCACCTCTTCTGCCTTTCTCATGCCGATCCTTCGCTCCCGCGAGGCGGATTTCGGGTTCGATCCGGACAATCCCGCCCGCCTTTCCGCTGGCATCGCCGATCGATTCATCATCACTCCGGCGGGCATCTCGTGGGTGTTTTCCCCCTACCTGGTGGCCTCCTATGCTCAGGGCGACATCATTGTGAAGGCGCCGTGGGGGCAGGTTTCCCCCTACCTTTCGGCCGACGCGCCGCTGGAGGCGTTTGCCGGGCACATTTCCGGAAAGATCAACCTGCCGCTGCGCATCATGCTGCCCGAAGGCACGATGGCTCACTTCAAAGTCTCCCGCAATGGCAAAGAGGTGTCAACGATGAAGGTCCCTTATCGTGGCGGAGTCAAGGACTTTGTGTTTTGGTATCCCAAGCTCAACTTGCCCGAAAACGCCGAACTGGAATTTGATGTTGAGATTATGGTGAATGGAAAGGCAGCCTACGGCGCCGTCCGCGCCACAGAAGTTTCGACGAATGAGCCCCTCTACCGGCTGGATGTTCCTATCCGAGCACGAGATTAAGCGCTGCTTTGTAGGTTGACGGAACGTCTGGAAAGCTGTGACCCTGATCGCAGCTCTCGCCATTTTGCCCGTCGCTCTTCCGTCTGAGCGGCTGACGGCCGTACTCTCGGGCCGGCATCGGGCGTTTGCAGTGGTTCCCGAGCTGGGGTCCAGCGCCATTCAGTCGGCCGCCGAGAAGGAGCTGAAAGCCTACTTTTCGGCCGAGCTGGTCGAATACAAGAAGTTCGGGCGTGAGGTGCTGGATGGCTATGAAGGACAGGACCCCGCAGGCACCGTGGTCTATGAAGGCAGCACGGTCGTCAGCATCAATCGGCCGGACGGGGTGAGCCTCTATGCTGCGGCCTACTACGACTATCTGGGCGCGCACCCGAACCGAACCATGAGGCCGAGGGTCTGGGTTTTTTCGGAAGGCCAGCCGAAGCTTTTGAAGGCGGCGGACATTATGAAGGCTCCCATGATGAGCACGGCTCGGGACTTCTTGATGCCTCGGCTCCGGGCTCAAGACGCCGGATTTATGGCCGAAGAGGAAGAGGGTCGGCTCTATCCGAACGTTCCGGAAGCTTTTCTGCCAACCCCCGCTGGGATCTCGTGGGTGTTTGAGCCTTATTCTGTGGACGCCTATGTGCGCGGAGATGTGGTGGTCAAGGCGCCGTGGGGCGAGCTCTCCTCACTCCTTCGGCCCGACGCTCCCCTGACCGCCTTTGCGGGCCACGCAGCCGGCAAGGTGCAGATGCTCCAAAAGATTATGCTCCCCGAGGGGACGATGGCCACGGTGCGCGTGCTTCGAGGCGGCACGGTGATCTCGACCACGGAAACGCCTTTCCGGGGCGGCTCCGTTGACTTCTCGGTTTGGTATCCCAAGCTGAATCAGCCGGGCGGATCGCGAATGACGCTGGAGATTGAAGTGCCGGGCGGCTACTCCGTTGAGAAAGTGCTCAGCCCCAGCCGCGTGGACCGCGGGCTGGAGCTGACTTTGAGCGCCGGCGCTCAGGACTGAGGCGGCAGGGGCGGGGGGATGTTGGCGAAGAGGGCGCCGAGCTCTCCGGCTTCGGAGGCTC
>JBGSIR010000417.1:0-3110 GCA_041742415.1 Fimbriimonadaceae bacterium
CGCCCGCGATTCGGAGGGCGGATGCGGCCCCACCGCCCTGCGCCGCCAGCGTGAGCGCCTGGACTCCCTGCTCGCCGCCCCTTTTGGCCCCATGTGGTGACCAGTTTTCGCATCCCGACAGCCAGTGGGTCGGTATTGAGGTCAAGTCGGCCACAATGCAAAGCGAGATGAGCCAAAGGTTTGAAGAGGAGCAGCCTGCGCCTTTGGGCGCGCTGACGAGCGAGAGCGATCTGGAGGAGATTCTTGCCCTTGCCGCGCGAAAGTCGGGATCACAAACCGGCAGCCTGCGCGAGCGGCTTCATGCCGTGGCCCATGAAATCGGCATTCCCCCCGAAGCCCTCCGCGAGGCCGAGATTGAGCATGCCAAGCGAAAGGAGGAGCAGATGCAGATTCAGGCGTTTGCCAAAAAGCGCAAAGCCGAATGGCGCAGCCACCTCTTCAGCTACATCGGCGTGAACGCCTTTCTGGTCGGGATGAACTTGGTGCAGTCCGGCTCCATTGGCTGGGCGATCTGGCCGCTCATGGGCTGGGGCATTGGCATGGCCATCCACACCTTCAACGTCTTCTTCCAGCCGCCGGAGGATGACGAGGAGTTTGAAAAGTTCCTCGTCACGAGCGAGCTGGAGCAGCGGCGCCGATACGGGCGGCGCTGAGAATCTCCGCGGTCGACAGCCGCACGCTCATCACGTAAGGCTGCTCCCCGGCGGTCCAGTAGCCATAGGTGACCGCAATCACCGTGCCGTCGGGCATGAGCTGCACGCCGGGATAGCCGCAGTCCCATGAATTCAAGTTGTCCTTGAGCCGGATGCGCAGCTGTCCCGGACGTCCGGCGACTACGTCATCCCACGTGCCGACCCAGGCCACCCAGTCGCCCTTGGTCGGCGAGCCTTCGGCCATGTCGCGGAAGGAGATGAACCAGACGCCCGGCTGAATCTCGACCCCGGTGTGCCGGTCTCCGGTGAGGCTGGCGTGCATGGGGCGTGGGGCGGACCATGTGCCGCCGCGATCCCAGGAGAAGATGGCGTGGCTGGTGGAGACGCGGCGGTTCTCCCGCAGCAGCGCGGCCCTCACTTCGCCTCCGGGCGAGGTGATGAGTCCCGGCTCGCATAGGTGAAGGTCCGATCCGCTCCAGATGGGCTTGGGCTCGCTCCAGCTTTCGCCGCCGTCCATGCTTTCGGTGGTGAAAAGGGTGAAGACGCCCTGCGCCCTTCCGCCGGGGCGGAGAAAGCGGCCGTCGTCGTGGAACATGGCCCCAATGCGGCCGCCGGGCAGCTGCTCCAGGGCGGACATCACTACGATGCCGCCCCAATCCCCGGCGGGCTTCAGCTCGGTCCAGGTGGCGCCCAGATCATCGCTGATGCTGAACCGCGCCGGGTTCAGCCCCGACCACAGGAGCAGTCTGGGCTTGCCGGTGGCCGGATTCTTGATGAGGTGGATGGTGGGGGTCTCTTTGCTGGTGGTCCAAGAAGGCGGCGTGGGAAGCCGGTCGGACCACGTCCGCCCGCCATCGGTGGACCGCTTCATCAGGATCGCGCCCGAGCCGTGCCCCTTTGGATAGACCGTGAGCAGCGTCTTCTGGTCGGGGAGCAGCGCCAGGGTGGGGTGGCCGAGGTACTGCCCTGGCTCGCGGTCCACTACGCTCTGCCGCGCGGCGTCGTCGTTGAGATCCCAATAGGGGACATCGGCGAAGCGTGAAGTCAGCATCATTGCGGCCAGCACGCCGCCATCTTGGCATTCTTCAACAGTCTCTTGGCCCCGGCAAATTGGGCCTATCGGCAAGCAGAGGCGGCAGCATTGGCATGAGAATTGGTACTGTATGCGTCCGGATCGAAGTTGATCCCCCTGCGCGGACGCCTGAGGACCATTCCTCACTTGGCTGAGCTGCGCCGCGTGAATCTGTTTATTCGTTGCTCAGGCCGAATCGCGCGAGATACCAAAGAGAAGCAGCAGCCAGCCGGACGCCAAGAACTGCGTCCCCAAGAAAGAACATGTCCGAAACGACGATTGAATCGGCGTCTGAAAAGACGGCGCCCACCCTTGACACTGCTCCCACCGAAGCCGAGGCCGTGACGCCCGCCGCTGAGGAGCCCGAAATGAACCTGGCCGAAGCGCCGGAAATGAGCCCGGTCGTAGAGCCCGAAGCTGCCCCTGTTGAAGCGGAGGCCGAAGAGGCTCCCGAAATGCAGGAAGAAGCCGTGATGGCCGCCGACTCTGAAGACGGTGAAGAGATGTCTGATGAAGACGGCCGCCTGGACGACGCCTGGAACGAAGGCGACGACATGGAGGAAGAGGACGAGGAGCCCGCAAACACCTTTGCCGCCATGGGCCTGAACGACCGCGTTCTTCGCTCGCTGGACAAGGCTTCCATCTATCACCCCACCCCCATCCAGGCCGAAGCCATTCCGGCTGCTCTGGAAGGCCGCGACGTGCTGGGCCTCGCTCAGACCGGCACCGGCAAGACCCTCGCCTTCATGATCCCCATCGCCGAGAAGCTCGGCAAGGGACGCACGGCGCTCATTCTCACCCCGACCCGCGAGCTCGCTGCTCAGATCGCCGAGACCGCCCAGATGCTCAAGCTGAAGCACGCCGTCATCATCGGCGGCGCCCCCATGCGGCCCCAGCTCTCTGCCCTGGCCTCGCGGCCCAGCATCATTGTCGCCACTCCTGGCCGGCTGGAAGACCACATGGCCCGCGGCACCGCGCCGCTCCACCTGGTCGACATCGCCGTGCTGGACGAAGCCGACCGCATGCTGGACATGGGCTTTGCCCCGGCCATCCGGCGCATCATGGACGCCGTGCCCGAGGCTCGGCAGACGATGCTCTTCAGCGCCACGATGCCCGACGAGATCAGCTCGCTGGCCGACGACTACATGAACGAGCCCGCGCGGTTCGACATTGGCGAGACCGGCAAGCCGGTGGACCTGATTCACCAGGAAGTGGTCTACACCCGCTCCGACGACAAGCACGATCACCTGCTGCGCCTGCTGGATGAGAATCCGGACGGCCCGGTGCTCGTCTTCACCCGCACTCGCCACGGCGCCCGCAAGCTGGCCGCCATGCTGCGCAGCTGCGACCACAGCGCCGCCGAGATTCACTCCGACCGCACCCTC
>JBGSIR010000418.1:0-1599 GCA_041742415.1 Fimbriimonadaceae bacterium
GGCCAGACGGCTCGCTTCGGCCAAATCGGTGCGGATGACGGCCATGCCGGCCTCCACCAGCGCGGCCGAAAGCTCCTCGGTGCAGTCTTCGGCGGCGGGCGAAGCCCCGGTTTCTCGGGCGGCCTGCACCAGCGATTCCAGAGTCATTTGATTCCTCGGGCCACAAGGGTGCGCTCCAAGGACTCCAGGCACCTCTGGCGGGTCATGGCCACCGAAGCGGCCTTGATGCCGAGGCTCTCGGCCACTTCGACATAGGACCGGGGCGGATCTTCAAAGAAAAGGGCTGCCACAAGGTCTCGGCACTTCGGCTTCAGAGTCTCCACGGCCTCACGGATCGCTTGGTTCTCGTCGGAGCGGATGATCGCAGACTCAAACTCAGCGGCGGCGGGCTCCCAGTCCATATCCTCCAGCGATCCGGGCAGTCGGCTCTTCTTTTGCCGCTCCCGAATCGCGTGCCGCAGGGTCGTTTTTCGAATCCACGGAGCCAAGATTTCGACCGCCCGCAGGTTCGGCAGGGCCTTGTGCAGCTCGATGAAGACGTACTGCACCGAATCGGGGATGTCCTGCTCGGCCATGCGGGTGGAGGCAAGCAGGGAGCGGATGTAGGGGGCATAGCGGTCGACCAGCTCGGCCCAAGCCTCACCGTCGCCCACTGCGGCGCGCTTTGCCAAAGCCCCATCGGGCTTGGCCGCACGCCTGCTTTCCAGCCCTGCCATCACCAAAGAGAATACGCGCCAGGAAGCGGTTCGGTAGGCCGCTGGAAAAAACCTGTTGTGATGGACCAGGCATGCGACCCAAGGAGATCAGCGGCGGCTTTCGGGCCGCAGCGGAGTCAACAGAATGAAAACCACCGTGATGATCCTGGCCCTGGCGGCCCTTTCGGCGGCCGCCTCGGCCAACAATGTTCAGGCTGAGCTTTCCAGCGGAGACCTCAACCTGCAGGGCGACAGCTTCAACAACCAGGTCCGCATCGACCGCACCGTCACCGGTGTCCGCATCGTTGGCCTGAACGGCACGCTCGTCAACGGCCTGCCTGTCGCGCTCTTCTTCGCCCCGTCTCTGGTCAACATCAGCGCCACCATGGACGCTGGCAACGACACGGTGATCTTCAACGGCCTGGGCAACCTCGGCGACGTGATTCTTGATGCTGGCGCCGGCGATGACACGATCACTGTTCAGAACACCCGCGCCGCTGCCAACCTGAACCTGATGGCGGGCGACGGCAACGACCGCGTGACCGTGAGCCGCAGCTCTGCGGGCGGTGACCTCGGCGTTGACGGCGGTCAGGGCGCAAACATCCTGCGGGTTCTTTCGACCACCACCGGTTTCAACATGGCCATGTTTGGCGGCGAGATGAACGACCGCTTTGAGGCCACTGACGTCACCGCCGGCGGCAGCGTTGAGTTCGCTTCGGGCAAGGGCGATGACGTGGTGCTGGCCTCCCGAGTTCGGTCCAGTCTCTCCTTCCTTGTCAGCACCGATGAAGGCGCCGACCGCATGACCCTCACCGACATCACTGTCCGCGAAGACCTGAAGCTCGAAGCGGGCGCCCAGAACGACATCGCCACGCTGCTCCGCGTCACTGCCGGCGCCGGCATC
>JBGSIR010000419.1:0-2133 GCA_041742415.1 Fimbriimonadaceae bacterium
CTCGGGACGGCGCTGGAGAAGCTGCAGGAGGCCGGCGTCATCCGCAGCGTGGATCGCAGCGCCCAGGCCATCCGCCTCTTTCGCCTGCCCGCCACCGTGTAGGTCGGCACCTTCAGCGTGGCGCCGGGCATGACCCTGGAGGAGGCCATGAAGTCGCTGCAAAAGCCCGTGCGCCGCATGATCCGCATCCCCGAAGGCTGGTGGATCAAGCGCATCGCCGAGCGGCTGGAGCGAGAGGCGGGCGTCGACGCCGCCGAGTACATCCGCATGGCCAACACCCCCGCCGAGCTGCAGGCCGACGTTGATTTCAAGCTTCCCGAAGAGAGCCTGGAGGGCTGGCTCTATCCCGACACCTACGACATTCCGCCCCTCACCGAGCCCCGGCAGATCATCCTGATGCAGCTTCGGGCCTTTGAGGAGCGCGTGCTGAAGGGCCTCGGCCTCGAGCCCGGGCCTAAGCTGGACCGGGCCCTTTCCATGGCCAGCATCATCGAGCTGGAGGCGGCCAAGGACGAAGAGCGGCCGGTGGTGGCGGGCGTCATCGAGAACCGGATTCGCAAGCGCATGACCCTGGATATGGACGCGACGGTGCTCTATGCCCTGCAAGAATGGAAAGTGCTCGGGCCGGGGGTTGTGCGGACTGTGAAGTCGCCCTACAACACCTATTTGAACCGGGGCCTGCCGCCGGGGCCGATCGGCTCGCCGGGCGTCAAGAGCATCGAGGGAGCCCTGAACCCGGCCAGCCATGAGTGGCTGTTCTATGTGGCCCGGCCCGATCGGACTCACATCTTTACGAAAACCTATGACGAGCACCGCGCGGCGATTCGGAGGGCGCGGGCTGAGTTTCGGGCGCAGGAGTCGGCCAACTGATGTTTCCCGGGCCCGGAACCTATCGGCGCGAAGAGATGCCTTCGGCGCTTCGGCGATTCAGTCCGGTCGAGGCCTTTCTTTCTCTTGCGGATGTTGACCCCCAAGCCCTGAGCGCCGCGGGCAAGCGGCTGGTGCTGATGGATGTGGACAACACCCTATTGCCCCGCGATGCGAACGAGGCTCCGCAGGAGGCCAAAGATTGGGTCCTCGGCTGCCGAGAGGCTGGCATGGAGGTGGTCTTCGTGAGCAACACCCGCCGCTTTGAGCGCCTGGAGCGGCTGGCCGAAAGCATGGGGGCGAGCTGGGAGCGGGGAAAGAACAAGCCCAGCCGAAGCATGTTTCTTCAGGCTCTTGCCCGCACTGGCGTTGAGCCCAGCCAGGCGGTGATGATCGGCGACCAGCTTTTGACCGACGTCTGGGGCGCCAACCGCTGCGGCATCGACGCCATTTGGGTGGACCGGCTGCCCGGCCCCGAGTTCATCGGCACCCGGCTCATCAGCCGAAACGTCGAGCAGCTGCTGGTGCTGATGCTGCAGCAGTTCGCCCACGCTGATGACGCCCTCACCGAAGGCGCCAAGCCGCGTTTCGGGCTCCTCGCCAGCCCCGGCTTCCGGCAATTTGTCAAGTTCGGCCTTGTCGGAGTGATGAGCTTTGTCATCGACTACTCCGTGATGATGACCCTGCTCTATGGCATCACGGGCTTTCGCGACGCCGTGGGGGGATGGGTGATCGAGACCTTGGGCGACGCCGCAACTTGGGCTGTGAACCCCGAAACCGGCACGCCAGACGCCCTGCACGCCGCCCTCCCGGTTGCCGCCGCCAGCGGCGCGGTGTTTGGCATCCTGAACAGCTTCTTTTGGAACCGCCGCTGGACGTTTCGCATCCTCGGCGCCGAAGACCGCGCGAAGCAGTTTCGCCGGTTCTTTCTGCTCTCAGCCACCGGCGCCCTGCTGAATGTGATTCTCACCACGCTGCTCTTCCGTGTGATTCCTCTGCCCGAAAAGGACGCCACTCGGCTGGCCAAGATTCTGGCGACTGTCGCGGTGGCTTTCTGGAACTTCTTTGGGCAAAAGCTGTACGCTTTCCGGCGCAAATGACGGAGTTTTGGGAATGGCGCGAGGCCCCGCCAGGGCACTTTGCGGTGCTGGGAGACCCGATTGCGCACTCCAAAAGCCCCGCCATGCACGCGGCCGCTTACCGGGCGCGGGGGCTGCTGCTGGATTACCGCGCTGTGCGGGTGCCGCTGGATGAGCTGGCCCCCGC
>JBGSIR010000420.1:0-2353 GCA_041742415.1 Fimbriimonadaceae bacterium
CCGCGCCTGGCGGCCAATCTGCGCTCCCAGGCCGCGCATAAACTCCAGCTCCTCGCGCAGCTCGGGGCTGGCGTCGAGGGCAGACTGCACCTGCGCCGCGGCCTCGGGGGCCAGCTCGCCATCCAAAAAGGCCTTCATTTCATCACGGATTTCCATCAGTTCGTCTCCTCAATCAGGGTCTGGCGCAGGGCGCGAAAGGCATGGTGGAGGCGCGATTTGGCGGTGCCCTCGGGAACGCCCAGAATCAGGCCGATCTCGGCATAGGTGCGGCCCTCCACTTCGTGCATCAGCACGGCGGTGCGGTGCTCTTCGCTCAGCCCAGCCATGGCTCGGGCCAGGGCGTCGCGCTGCACAACGTCGGCTTCATGGCTGGGCGCCTGGGGGTCCAGCCATGAGGCCGCCTGGGCGAATTCCCGGCGGCTGCGGGCGCCGATTTTCCGGCTGACGTTGTGAGCGATGCCCAGCAGCCACGTCTCAAAAGACGAGTCTCCCCGGAACCGGCCAACTGATTTCTGCATCGTGACAAAGGTCTCCTGGGCGGCGTCTGCGGCCAGGTCTGGGCCCAGCCGGCGGGCGCAGAATCCGTGGACGGCGGGATAGTGCCGCCGGACAATTTCGTCCAGCGCCTCGCGCCGTCCCGCTTGGGCTTCTCGAATCAACTCGCTCATGCCGCTCTGGTCCTTGAGTGCCCAGACGCGCGAGAACCGTTCAAAAGGTCCTGCAATTTGGCCCAACGGGCTCACTCCGCGCCGGAATCTTCTTCACTATGGGGATGGATGAGCCTGCTCAATGTTCCAATCGGGGCCAACGCGCCTGAAACGGTGAATGTCATCGTTGAGATTCCCCGCATGAGCTCGAACAAATACGAGATGGACCCTGAGCTGGGAGTGATGCGGCTCGACCGCGTGCTCTATTCGCCCCTCCATTATCCGTTCGACTATGGCTTCGTGCCGCAGACCAAGTACCTCGACGGCGACCCCGTGGACGTGCTCGTGCTGGTCTCGAACCCCACCTTTCCCGGCGTGGTTGTGGACGCTCACCCCATCGGCGTGATGGAAATGCGCGACGAGGGCAAGCCCGACGAAAAGGTGATCTGCGTGGCCAGCAAAGACCCCCGCTTTGGATATCGCCGCACCCTGGAAGAGCTGAACCGGCACACCATGCTGGAAGTGCAGCACTTCTTTGAGGTCTATAAGCAGCTCGAAAACAAGACCGTCGAGATTTTGGGATGGAAGGGCCGCGACGAGGCCCTTCGCATCATCCGCGAATACTCGCTGGTCGAGATCGGTTAAAGCTCGCGGATCATGACGTTGCGGAACTCGACCGGAGCGCTTTCGCTCTGGAGAGAGATCGTGCCCTTTCGCACCGCCAGCGCCGGCGCCTTCAGCCGCTGAGCGTCGGCGTCGTTGGGGTCAAGCTGAGGGTCCTCATAGCTCATCACTTCTTGGCCGTTCACCAAGTGCCGCACCAGTCGGCCCTCGCGCACCTGCACCTCCATGGTCACCCACTGCTGGCCGTGGAAGGTCGGCGAATTGGAGTTGGTGCAGTGCTGGGTGTGGAGCTTGCCGCCCATCACGACGTTTGTGCCCGGCGTGCAAAGGTTGGCGGTGGACCTTTCGCCCTCACCAAATCCGCCCAGGAACTGCACCTCGATGGAGACCGGGAAGGACTGGTCACGGGCCATGGTCTCGGGGCGCTGGCCATGGATCATCACGCCGCTGTTGCGCGCCGCCCAGCCGGGGCCGTCGGGCAGCTGGTCGCCGGTGAAGCGGTACTCCATCTTGAGGTCATAGCTGCCGAACTCTTCGCGGAAAAAGAGGTGGCCGAACCGCTCCTTGAACTCACCGCCGTAGCCTTCGTAGCCCACGACGATGCGTCCATCCTCAACGCGGAAGGTGTTGTAGGGGTCGCTTCCGGCCAGGGATCCGCGAATCTTGGGCGTCCATCCGCGCAGGTCTTTGCCGTTGAAGAGGTGGCGCCAGCCTTCGCCTTCGGGAGTCGGCGCCGCGCCGATTTGGAGGGCGGCGGCAGCCAGCAGGGCAAAGGCGATTCGGCGGCGAAGCATAAGAGCTATTCTGCCCCAATTGGCCCGGGCGGGAACAATTCGGGCGCCGCAAAACGCTTGAGGAGGCATGGAGGCCACGCATGTGCTCAGCGTTCGCTCTCTGGCCGCCGCCGCAATTCTCGGCGCGGCTGCGCCCATCCTCTTCTACGATTCTTCGGCTCACGGGCTGGGAATCGGCCTCTGGCTGCTGATTTGTTCGGTCGCCATTTTGGCGATGCATTGGCGCAGGCCGCTGGGCGCCCGGCGGTGGCTGCTTGCTCCGGTCATCGTGGCCGCCTTCGGGCTGAT
>JBGSIR010000421.1:0-2115 GCA_041742415.1 Fimbriimonadaceae bacterium
GGCGCCCAAGGCGGCACGGGAGCCCAGCAGGGCCCGCAGAGCCCCTTCGTTCCCGCGGCGGGAGCCGCGGTTGTGGCCGGAGACACCATGCTCCTCCTCATCCGCGACGGATCTTTGATCTCCTTTGACGCCGAAAATGGCGTGGACCTGACCCCGCCCACCGCGGAAGTTCTCTTCCCCGGCCAGGGAGCCATCATCGCCGGAAAGGTTCCGCTTGAGATGGTGTTCCGCCTCACCGACATCGGATGCGGCGTGAACCCGGAGACGGTTCAGCTCACCGTGAACGGCGAGCCGGCTGTCATCAGCGTGACCCGTGAAGGCATCGTGCGCTTCAAGGTTGTCGCCCGCGGCACCAACCGGCCGCTGAGCGATGGACGAACCGAGTTCGTTCTCAGCGCCTCCGACTGGCTTGGCAATACTTCCAGCAAGTCGTTCGCCTTCCTCATCGACAACACCCTGCCCCCGCTGGGCGGACCGAAGCCCGCCACCACCAATCAAGGTGGAGGAGCTGGCGGTTTTGGCAACGGCGGCGGCGGCGGACCCATCGGCGGCGGCTAGGGAATGACCCTTCTCGACTGGCAGCTTTGCCTGTCGGTTGACCCATCGGCCAAGAGGATTCAATCCCTCTTGGCCGATTCTCCTTCCGGCGGCCCCGTTTTGCCCCGCCTGCTGGCCCTGCCCGACCTTCGCCCCGCCGACCGTGCCCGCATCAAAAAGGTTGACGAGCGCGCCGTCCGGCAGGCCGAGCTGGCCGGGGTCCATCTTCTCTCCTGCGAAGATTTGGGCGAAGCCTATGCGGAGGCCGACTGCGCCCTTCCGTGGCTTTTCGCTCGCGGCAGCCAAGAGGCGCTGACCGGCCCGCGAGTGGCCATCGTCGGCACGCGCGGACCCTCCTCTTATGGCCGCGCGGCGGCGCGGAGCTTTGCCGCTTCTTTGGCTCGGGCAGGGGCCGTGATCGTGAGCGGCGGCGCTATTGGCATTGACGCGGAAGCCCACCGAGGAGCCCTGGAGGCGGGCGGCAAGACCATCGCGGTTCTGCCCGGAGGCGTCACGCCCACCTATCCTCTGGCAAACCGCCCGATCTTTGATGAAATGGCCGCGGGCGGCGGGCTGCTCCTTAGCCAGTTCGCCATCGGTGCCACGCCGCACAAATATATGTTCACGGCCCGCAATGCCACCATCGCGGCGATTGCAGACTTCGTGCTCATCGTGGAAGCTCCGGCCAAGAGCGGCGCTCTGGTGACGGCCCGAGTGGGCGGGGAGATCGGAAGGGAAGTCGGCGCTCTGCCCGGGCAGATCACAATGGAGGGCTTCCGGGGCAGCCACGCGCTCATCCGCGACGGCGTGCAGCTCATCGACCATCCCGATCAGATCATCGAAATTTTGAGCCTGACGCCCGACGGCACCGAGGCCAAGCCGGTCGAAGGGCTGGCGGGGCGCATTCTCGCGGCGCTGGAGCACAAGCCCATGGACGCCGACGCCCTCGCCGCCCGCCTCGAAGAGAGCCCCTCCGACATTCTCACCGAAATCACCCTGCTGGAGATGGAGGGCCGCATCATGCGCGACGAAAAGGGGTATGCCATCAGTCCATGAACCGCTGGGCCACCTTCTTTAGTCCGGATGATGACATGGCCGCTGTCCCCATGCCGATTGAGTGGGTGGATGGCCGCCCAGTCATCGTCGGTTCGCCTCTTACTGCTTGGAACAACCAGAGAGAGGAGGATGAATATCGCGATGTTTTCCCCGGCTTCACGGATCTTCACATCCACGGCGCCTTTGGCATCGACTTCATGTCGGCTTCGCCGGAGCAGATGATCGAACTGGCGGAAAAGCTGAGCGATATTGGCTACGACACGTTCCTGCCGACCACGATCACCGCCCCCTTTGAGGACGTGATGCGGGCGATCGAAAATCTGCCTGATCACCCTGCCATGCCTGGCTTTCATTTGGAAGGCCCTTTCATCAGCCCCGAGTATCCGGGCGCTCAGCCCAAACAATTCATCCTCGACCCCCCGACCGGCCCCAGCGAATGGGATGCCGTGTTCGACCATCCCAAGCTCAAGCGCATCACTTTGGCCCCCGAGCGGCCCGGCGCCCTCGACCTCATCCGCCGCC
>JBGSIR010000422.1:0-2269 GCA_041742415.1 Fimbriimonadaceae bacterium
GACCGAAGAGGCCGACGCTGACCGCGCCCGCGAAGCCCTGGCCCTGCGCCCCGCCAAGAGCCCCGCGCAGGCTGCCCGCCGCCTGGCCAGCCAAGGCTTTGAAGAGGAGGCCATTCGAAGTGCCCTAGACGAGGCTTTCCCTGGCTGGGACTCGGAACAGTAAGCTGGCGGCGCCTTGAGCACCTACAAGATTCTGTTTTTGGGCGACGTGGTGGGCCGCCCCGGCCGCCAGGCGCTGGAGGACCACCTGCCGGCCCTCATCAGCGCCCATCAGCCGCTCTTTATGGTGGTGAACGCCGAGAACGCGGCCTCGGGCAATGGCATCACGCCCCGCATCGGCGAGGACCTCTTTGCCATGGGGGTCAGCGCCATCACGCTGGGCGACCATGCGTTCAAGGTCAAGGAGAGCTATGGCTGGCTTTCGGGGCCAAAGCCCGTGGTGCGGCCCGGCAATTGGGGGCCCCACGCGCCAGGCAAAGGCTCTGTGGTCGTGGAGAAGGAGGGCATCGCGCTCACGGTGGCTGCCCTTTGCGGCCGCACCTTTATGGCGCCCTTTGACGACCCCTTCCGCGCGGCGGATGAGCTGGCCGAGGCCAGCGGGCCGCATCTCTTTTTGGACTTCCACGCCGAAGCCACCAGCGAAAAGGTGGCGATGGGGTGGCACTTAGATGGCCGCGCCACGGCGGTGATCGGGACGCACACCCACGTGCCGACCGCCGACGCCCGGGTGTTGCCGGGAGGCTGCGCCTATCAAACCGACACCGGCATGTGCGGGCCGCTGGACGGCGTGATTGGAACCAGCCGCGAGATCATTCTTCGCCGATTTCGCACCGGGATGCCCGAGCGATTTGCGGTGGCAGACGGCCCGGTGCAAATCTGCGGTATCGTGATTGAAGCGCATCGCGAGACAGGACGCGCAGCCTCTGTCATGCCGGTGCGTCTGACTCCTTAGGGAGGCTGGCGGACGCGTCAGCCTGGAGACCAACAGATGAAGTCGATCGCACTCTTGAGCCTCGCCGCGCTGGCAGCCGCCAGCAGCGCCGAACCCATTTTTTACACCCCCACGCGTGGGCTGAGCGACCAAGGCATTTCGCTCACCAGCTGGGGCAGCGGATCCATTGGCGAAGCCGATGAGCTGGCCTATGAAGGCACGACTTCGATTCGCATCTCTTCGCGAAACTTCTTCCAGGGCGGCATCATCAACTTTCAGCGCCCGATCAACTTGACATCGGCCTATAACGACCGCAACAATCTGCTCCTCCTCACCTTCCAGGTTCCTGGAACCAGCACCCAGCTTGGAGGCGGAGCCGCTGGCGGCGGACGCACGGGCGGAGGCCGCATCAACCCGACAGGCTCGGGCGGAGGCGGAGGCCCTGAGGGAGCCGCAGGCTTTGGAGGCCCGGCTGGCCCCGCTGGATTCGGCGGAGC
This sequence comes from Fimbriimonadaceae bacterium, assembly GCA_041742415.1. GTDB lineage: Bacteria > Armatimonadota > Fimbriimonadia > Fimbriimonadales > Fimbriimonadaceae > JBGSIR01. The sequence continues at coordinate 1,429 of JBGSIR010000422.1, forward strand.
CGGACAAGGCGCCCCCACCGCATCGGCGCAAGGCCAGCTTCCGGTGGATGAGCTTCGGGTGGTCTTCTTCATGACCGACGGCAGCAAAGCCGAAGCCTTCATGAAGCTGGAAAGCAACCTGATTGACAATCGCGGCTGGCGAACCGTTGGCCTTCCGCTTCAGGCGATCAACGGCCTGAGCACGGGCAACAAGCAGGTGCGCAGCGTCGCCCTGAGCCTGGACCGCGCCGCCACGATCTACCTGGGCGACCTGAAGGTTCTCACCGATGCCACGCCGGTCTATGCCGAGCCGACCATCCGCGAGCTGAACCTCTCCTTTGGCCAGGAAGTCATCCTCAGCGGCTTTGGAGCCGGCGGAGCCACTCCTCTGCGCTACACCTGGGACTTCGATGATTCTGATGGCGTGGGCGTGGACGCCGAAGGCCAGGCGGTTCGCCGCAAGTTCCTTCGACCCGGCACCTTCACGGTGACCATGACGGTTCAGGACGTCTTCGGGCTGAAGCAGGCTCACCGATCCACGATCAAGGTCGTCGTCAACCCCTGACCCTGCGGTCAGCAGGTTTCCCTATGCCTTGCGGGCGCGGCTTCATTTCCGCGCCCGTTTTTCGTTTGCGAGGGCGAAAATGAAGACGCGCGTCATCGTGGGGCTTCTGGTGGCCGCCGGCTTTTTGGCCTGTCTGTTTGCCCCGGTCGTCGCGCCCATGCCGCTGCTCGGAGCTCTCTGCGCGCTTTTGGCCAGCCGGGAGCTTCGCGCGCTCATCCCTTCTCGGCCCACGCCTGTTCTTCACTTTGCGCTGGCTTGCCTGGTCGGGCTCATGGCGGTAGTTCTGCCGCCCTTTTG
>JBGSIR010000423.1:0-4260 GCA_041742415.1 Fimbriimonadaceae bacterium
GACCGCGCCCGCGAAGTGCTGGCCGACCTGGAAGGCTCCGCCGCCCCCGCCGCCGTGGGGCCGAGCATGAAGACGGTGCAGATGACCCTCTTCGAAATGGAGGACCCGGCCGTCGTTCAAGAGCTCCGCGCCCTGGATGTCGAAGGCCTCACCCCCGTTCAGGCGCTGGTGAAGCTGGAGGAGCTGAAGCGCAAGGCCTGACCGTTTCTGCCCAGCAGGCTCCATAATCCCCCCTAGGCGCGCCCCCGTAGCTCAGCGGATAGAGCACCCGCCTTCTAAGCGGATGGTCGCTGGTTCGAGTCCAGTCGGGGGCGCCAGTTCGGTCTGCTGTGCTGGCGTGGCCCGGGTTTTCGATTCGAATTCCCAGGTTTGCGTTTCGCCAGGCGAGAGCGAATAGGTGACGCCATGCGCAGTATATTGGTGGAGCATGCGCCCGGCATCCTGGCTTGAACTGTCACGGAATCAACTGCTATTTGCACTTCACGATACAGGTGCCCTTGCCGAGGGGCACACAAGTGTATACTTGTTGTCTCGTAGTTCACGATAAGTTTACGAGTGGCTTGCAAGGCTCGAATGTTGAATCAGGTGAAGACGCAGTTTACGGCAACGATTTTGGACACTCAGTCGCAAGGTATGCGGGAAAAGAGCGGCGTGGTCTACACGAAGAGCTGGGTCGTCGAGCTGATCCTCAATCTGGCGGGATATCTTCCAGAAAAGCCACTGGCCAAGATGCGGCTTGTGGAGCCGTCTGCTGGCGACGGCGCTTTTCTCATCGAAGCGGTTTCCCGGCTGATCGAGAGTTGCCGTCGCCAATGCACGCCCTTGATCGAGGCAAAGTCGGCAATTCTCGCTTATGAACTCGATTCTGGGAGCGCTGAGCGGTCAAGACAAGCGGTTGTTGCCCTTCTGGCGTCTGCGGGAGCTAAGCCGGGTGACGCGGAGGTTCTAGCCGACAGCTGGGTGCGAACAGGCGACTATCTTCTTGAAACCCGCGCTACGCGGGACTTGGCAGACTTCGTCGTTGGGAATCCACCCTATATCCGGTTGGAGGACTTGGAAGACGGCGGACAGCGATATCGCTCTGCCTTTTCGACGATGAAGGGAAGGGCGGACATCTATGTCGCCTTCTTCGAAGCTGCACTGATGCAACTTGCACCTGGCGGCACCTGCGGCTTCATCTGCGCGGACCGCTGGATGTTCAACCAATACGGCGCGGAGCTGAGGAAGCTCGTGGCGTCGGGCTTCAGCGTGGAGACGGTAGCCCAAATGCATCATGCCGATGCGTTTGAGGAACAGGTGAGCGCTTATCCGGCTGTTACGGTGATACGCCGCGGCGCTCAAGGACCAGTCGTGGTTGCAAGCCTCTCCCCTGATGCCGAGCGAAGCGGCGTAAAGGCTCTCATGAAGGAACTGAGCGGATCAGTTGAGTCAAGCCGGGCAACAAATGCAGCGCGTCTTGAGAACTGGTTTAAGGGTCCGGGACCGTGGTCGCTTATTGAGCCGGGCAAGCAAGCATTGTTGCGTCGCCTAGAAGCCGAGTATCCGGCCCTGGAAGCGACAAGTGCGCGCGTGGGGATTGGAGTGGCCACTGGCGCGGATAAGGTGTTCATCACATCTGATGCCAAAGCTGCAGAGGCCGAGAGGATGCTTCCTCTCGCGCTCGCTCAAGATGTACGGGGTGGGGAAGTGGCCTGGTCCGGGAGGTACCTCATCAACCCTTGGAACGGCAAAGGGCTCGTCGACTTGGCCCGGTACCCTGAGCTCCGAAGCCATTTCGAAACACATCGCGTGAAGCTGGAGGGACGGTACGTCGGCAAAAAGAACCCGGCGAAGTGGTACCGCACGATTGACCGCGTGGACCATGCGCTCTTTCGGGCCGAGAAGCTGTACTTGCCCGATATGGCCTCTCGGATCGCACCTGTGCTTGACCGAGGAGGCACCTACCCTCACCATAATATCTACTTCATCACGCCGGGGCTCTGGGATGCGCGGGTGCTTGGCGGGATTCTGCTCTCCGATGTGGCCCAGTTCTTCGTCGAAGCCTACGGCGTTCGGATGCGGGGCGGATACCTGCGTTTTCAAGCGCAGTTTCTGCGGCGGATCAGCCTTCCTTATGTCAGCGACGTGACACCAGAGCAGGCGGAAGGCTTGACTGCCGCTTTTGAATCGCGGGACGTGCAGGCTGCAAATGCGATTGTCGCCAAACTCTATGGCCTGAGCGCTGGCGAAAGGAGGCTTCTTGGACATTGAGGAGCGCTTCCAAGCGGCGGTGCAGAGTTTTTGGGATGCAAGGAGTCGCCAGCTGCAAAAGCAGATCGCAGGCAGAAAGGTCGACGCAGGGACGCGCGGGGCAGTAACGGGCGGATCTCAAATGGGGGCTTTGGAAGCTCTCGTTTCCAATATCCTGCGCGAGGCAGGACTCGAAGCGGTGTCTATCCACACTCGGCAGAAACTTGAGCTCCCAGGCTACTTCCGCCCAGAGAAAAAGTGGGACTTGGTCGTGCTGAGCAGGAACCAGCTCGTCTGTGCTCTAGAATTTAAGTCCCAGGTCGGCCCCTCGTTCGGCAACAACTTCAATAACCGTAGCGAAGAGGCCATTGGCAACGCGGTCGATATTTGGACGGCATTCCGGGAAGGGCGCTTCCTCACTTCACCGCGCCCGTTCATAGGCTATTTCTTCCTGCTGGAGGACTGTGACAAAGTTCACAAGCCGGTTGGACTACAGGAGCCTCACTTCAAAGCAGATCCCGCCTTCCATGGCGCGACCTACGCCAAGCGGTATGAGCTCTTATGTCGCCGCCTCGTACTTGAACGGCACTACGACGCGGCTTGCCTCACGCTCTCGACAAACACGCCCTCGACGGTAGTTTCACACCCCAGTAATGACCTGAGTTTTGCCCGGTTCGTTCGTGAGCTTCAGGCGGTAGCAAGCAGGTTTGGTTGAGGCCTAAAGTAGAATAACGTATTGAAGGCCTCTCGTGAAAAGGTGCGCAAGTTGGTCAAAAATTTGGCAACTTAAATTTGGTCAGCCCATGATATCTACCTGATCCAGGCAATCGACCGTTCAAATAGTGAAAGGTGGCTAAGGGTCCGTTGCACCAAGTCCTCTTCATGATTCCCTTTGTGAATGCAACTGTTACCTGCGATTGCGGCGACGCGCTGCGAGGGCGGCGAGGCCGAGGGCGGCGGCGGTCATTGTCGCGGGCTCGGGGACGGCGTTCACTTGGATGTTGTCCATGTAGACGCTGTTGGGGAAGCTGGGGCTTCCGCCGCGGAAGAGCACCGACCGCGCGTTTTCGCCCGTCGAACTCCAGCCCAGCGCCGCGAAGTTCGGAATGCTGTCCACGCCATAGCTGAAGATCTCCGAGCCAAGGAAGTTGCCCGTGGCATCAAGGCCGGAATAGGCCTCCACCACGATGTCGTCCGAATCGGCGCCGAAGTCGCCCATCTCAATGAAGAACTCGGTGATCTCCTGGTCGAAGTTGGCCAGGAAAAAGTCGTCCTCCTCTTGGAATGTGAACGGCGCCATCACCCGGCTGCCCCACCCGGCCGGGAACTCAAACGCGCTGCCCAGGAAAGGGTCGGTGTCCAAGATGTCAAAGGTCTTGCCGGAGGTGCGGCTCAGGGTCATCTCGATGCCGTCCTGGCTCAGCACCAGCTCCGTCAGGTCATCCGTCTCGGGCTCTGACTCAAAGTCGAAAATCGTCTGCGCAGAGGCCATGCCTGCGACGGCAAGAAGGGCAAGGACGCCCAGAGATCGCTTCATCACGCCCATCATCCTATCCCGTTTCCGCGCTGATTCACCTGAATTCCCGCAAATCTCGTAGATATGCTTGGGGGCTCTGGCACACGCCGGATTCGGGCAGGCGCCAGGTTCAAATTCCCGAATTCGGCCCCGAGCCACCTGCGCTAAGATGAAGGGGCGAGAGCCGCACGCCCCATGCCCGACCGCCGACTCCTGCTGATCGCCATGAGCGGCGTTCGCATCGTGAACCCCGAGCTCAAGGCCCTCGGAATGACCCTGCCGGGCTTCATCGAGCGGGGCCAAGTCATTGCGTCGCTCCCGAGCCTGGGGCTGCTCACCGTGGCCGGAGCCACCCCGCCTGGCTGGGAGATCGAATACGTTGAAGTGGACGAGCTGGATGAGGCCGCCCTCAGCCGCATTCTCGCCCGCCCGCCCGATGTCGCCGCCATCAGTTCGCTTTCCGCGCGCATCGACGACGCCTACCGCATCGCCGATCGCCTGCGGGCGGCGGGGGC
>JBGSIR010000424.1:0-7170 GCA_041742415.1 Fimbriimonadaceae bacterium
CCAGGCCAAGCCAGCCGACCAGACCAGCCGCCGCCGCGACGTGGGTCGTCAGAAAGGCATTGATGGCCACGCCATCCATGGCCAGCGCGGAGCCCGCGTTGAATCCGAACCACCCGAACCACAGCATTCCGCCGCCCAGCAGTGTGAGCGTCAGGTTGTTGGGGGCTGGGGTGCGGTCCTTGCGGGAGCCGAGCAGCATGCAAAGGGCGATGGCGCTGACGCCGGAGGACATGTGCACCACGGTGCCGCCCGCAAAGTCGAGAGCGCCCAGCTTGAGCAGCCAGCCATTGGGGTTCCACACCCAACAGGCCAGCGGCGTGTAGATGAGCAGCGACCACAGGATCATGAACAGCAAGTAGCCGCCAAACTTGATGCGCTCCGCCACCGCGCCGCTGATGAGAGCGGGGGTGATGATGGCGAACTTCATCTGGAACAGCATGAAGAGCGCAGCCGGAATGGTCTGCTCGCCATAGGGAGTGGTGACCGAAATGTTCTGCCCCATGGCGTACTGGAGGCCGCCGATGAGCCCGCTGGGGGCATCGCCAAAGGCCAGCGAGAAGCCGAGCAGAGCCCAATAGATGGAGACCACGCCCATCATCACAAAGCTCAGCATCATGGTGTTGAGCACGTTCTTCTTGCTCACCATTCCGCCGTAGAAAAGGGCAAGAGCCGGCGTCATGAGCAGAACGAGCGCCGTGGCGACGATCATCCAGGTGGAGTCGCCTTTGTCGATGGCCGAGGCCTGGGCCGCCGCCGGAAGCGAGAGTGCGCCCAGCGCGAACAGCGCCAGGCATCGGAGAGCCTTCATAAGTTTGAACCTCAAAACTTGCGCTCGACACCGGGCGCGGGCTCCCCAACTCTGGAGATGGGGCCAACGTACCCTTCCCGGCCAGAGCATGTCAAACGCATTCGACTGCGATTTGCGGGCAAACTAGGGGCATGTCTCCCGCTGTCTCCAGCTTCATCGTCTTCATCAAGGCGCCGTCGCTCCGCCGGGCTCTGGATTTCTATCAGGATTCGCTGGGCTTGAAGGTGGTGCTGGAGCAGGCGCACTGCGTGGTGCTGCGGGCCGCCAGCGGAGCCTGCATCGGCTTTTGCGAAGACATCAACGTGGACCCCTGCGGAAACCGCGTGGTGCTCACTCTGGTGGTGGACACGCCCGAGGAAGTCGCCGCCTGGCACGCGCACTGCACGGCCCAGGGCATCGCCACCGACGGCGAGCCGCGCGACAATGACAAGTATTTGATCCACCACTTCTTCGCCGAAGACCCCTTCGGCCACTTGGTGGAGATCCAGTCGTTTTATGACCCCCGCTGGCAGGGATGAAAAAAGCGGCCTGCAGAAACCCTGCATGCCGCTTGTGCCACAGACTCAGGCCTGGCTGGCCTTGTACTTCGTCTTGGTGTTGATCGCCTGGATCACATCATCGACGGAGGTCTTGTCTGGGTTGATTTGAACCGTTGCCTTTCCGACCTCAAGGTCGAAGTCTTCACATCCTTCAATGTCGCTCAGCACGGAGCGAACTTCTGCGATGCAGCTGGTTCATGTCATTCCGTCGACGACCAGATCGGCAGAGACGAGCTGGCCAGCGACGGCATCGGTGGGGGCGGGGGCAGCGGAGGAGGTCTCCGTGCCAGTTTCAGGGGCCGCATCGGGGGCGGCTTCAGGCTCGGGCGCACAGCCAAAGCTGGCTGCGAGCGCGAGCGCTGCGAGGATCAGGGGCAAACGGTTCATGCCAAGTCTATTTTGACTTCTTGGCATAGGCCGCATCATGGCAGCTTTCGAGGTAGGCCGCCAGCAGATCAATGCATGCCTGCACGTCGTCCTTGTGCACCGTCTCGTTTACGGTGTGGACGTAGCGGCAGGGGATGGACAGCGTGAAGCTGGGGATGCCGCCGTGCAGCCGCTGCACTCCGCCCGCATCGGTGCCGCCCATCGGCAGGAGCTCCATCTGGTGGGCGATGCCCTTCTCTTCGGCGAGCCGCTTGAAGTCGGCAACGATGCCGGGGTGGCAGATCAGCGAGCCGTCGAGCACCTTGATGGCCGCGCCGGCGCCGAGCTTGGTCACCGACATGTCATCGGGAATGCCGGGGATGTCGTTGGCCAGGGTGATGTCCAGCGCGATGCAGATGTCGGGGGCGATTCCGCTGCCCGCCGCTGCCGCTCCGCGCAGGCCGATCTCTTCTTGAACGGTCGCCACAGCGTGAATCTCGGCCTGGACGTTCTTGGCTTTCTTCAGCGCCTCAATCATCACAAACACGGCGACACGGTCGTCCATCGCTTTTCCGGTGAAGAGGCTGCCCATCTCTTGGCACTCGCGCCGCATGGCCACCATCGAGCCGAGCGGAACGATGCGCTTGGCCTCTTCGCCGGTGAGGCCACAGTCGATGAAGAAGTCGGTGGTCGCCAGCGGCTTGTTGGCCTCGTCGGCCGAGAGCATGTGCTTGGGCTTCACGCCCGGCATCATCGTGCCCACGCGGGGGCCTTCGGTGGTGAAGACGGTGACGCGCTGGGCGCACATCATGCGAGGGTCAAAGCCGCCGAGCGGGTGGATTTTGAGGAAGCCCTTGTCATCCACGTAGCGCACGACGAATCCGATTTCGTCCATGTGGGCCGCGATCATGACTTTGGGGCCAGAGCCGCCCATCCGGGCCGTGACGCTGCCCATGGCGTCGGTGGAAAGTTCGGCCATCGGGCTCAGCTCTCGGGTGACGATGTCGCGGATGGCGGATTCTTGGCCGGGCACGCCGGCGGCTTCAGAAAGCTCGCGCAGGAGTTCGAGGTTCATCTGCCCCGAGTTCTACCCGGGGCAGAGGCTAGGCCGCCTGATCCTGCCGGATCGCCGCCCAATGCGTGACCCGGTTGCGGCCGTTGCGCTTGCTTGCATAGAGGGCCGCGTCGGCGCGGTCCACCATGTCCTGCTTGGTGTCGGCGGTCTCGTCCAATGAGGCCACACCAAAACTCGCCGTCACCTGTCGGTGCTCCCAGTCTTCGCCTTCGATGGCCTTGCGGAAGCGCTCAGCAATGCGAAGCGCCCCCTCTTCGTCGGTGCGGTCGAGCACCACGACGAATTCTTCGCCGCCATAGCGGGCAATGAGGTCGGTGCCGCGCGCTTCGCGCTCCAGCAGCATCGCCACCCGCTTCAGCACCACGTCGCCGGCGGGGTGGCCAAAGCTGTCGTTGAACTGTTTGAACTGGTCCACGTCGAGCAGAACCACGCTGAGCGGCGAGCCGTGCTCTTTGGCGCGGCCGAACTGCTTGGCGAGGTGCTCCTGGAAAGCCTTGTGGTTCTTCAGGCCCGTCAAGCCGTCCTTGGTGGCCAAATCGGCCAGCATGGCGTTGGCGTCTTCAAGCTGCTGCCGCTGCTCTTCGAGCTGGGCGTTCTTCGCCAAAATCTCTGCTTCGGCCAGCCGAGCGCGGTTGACGTTGCGATAGAGGCCCACGGCCCGAACCGGATTTTGTTCGGCATCCCGCTCCACCACCTGGCCCACGTCATGCACCCAAATCCAGCCGTCGCGCTTGTGGCGCATGCGGTAGGTGATGTCCAGCGTAAAGGAATGCCTGCTGAGGTGCTCCTCAATGGCCTCCGCCACAAGTTCGCGGTCGTCGGGATGAAGCAGACCCTGGAAGCCGTCGTGCGTCTCCTCCACCTCGTGCGGCTGGAACCCAAGGATGCGGTGCCAGTGCCCATTTCGGTGCACCACGTCGTTGGCGATGTCCCAATCCCACAGGCCCAGGTCAGCCACTTGGACCGCCAGGTCGAGGCGCCGCTCGCTCTCTTTCAGGCTCTGTTCGGCCTGCTTTTGCCGGGTGATGTCGAGGCCGGTGCCACGGTATCCGCACAGCCGCCCATCCTCTTTTCGAATCGGCGTGCCGGTCAGGCGGTGCCATTTGGCGTCGCCTTGGCAGTCCACGACTTCGAAGTCAACGTCTCGGAAAGGCGCACCGTCCGACGTGAGCCCGGCCCACAGAAGGGCGGCCTCATCTGGGCGTCCCGAGCCGCTCAAGTCGGACCATCGCTTTCCGACGAGCTGCTCTGGACCCATTCCCAGCACACTGCGGACTCGCTCGGTGATAAAGGTCAGGCGGCCCGAAGCGTCGGTCTCCCAGACATATTCGCCGGCGGCCTCCGTGACGTCGCGGAAGCGGGCTTCGCTCTCCTTCAGAGCGAGCTGAGCCATCTTGCTCTCATTGATGTCGACCACCGAAAGGATGCCGCCCAGAATTTCGCCATCCATGCTGCGCAGCGGATAGGTGCTGCACAGCACGGCCTTTGAGGCGCCATCGATGTCGAAGGTCCATTCAAACGACTGCCGCGATCCATGGCGGATGACCGACTGCATGGTCGGCATGACGTCCCTTTTCTGAGGGCCCGGCTTGAAGACTGATGAAATGGGCTGAAGGCAGACTTCGAAGCCGCGCAGAGAGGTGATCTCTGTCATGGCGTCGTTCCATTCCTGAATGCACCCATCGCGGTCGTAGGTGAGGCAGCCCACCGGCAGGCCCCCGAAGAGCTGCTGGAACCGAATGGAAGCGTATTGGAAGAGCGATGCCTGGCCGCTGGATTCATCCAGGGCAGCCTCCAGCTCCTCCATCTTGTCCTCCAGCTTTGCGTGGACGGCCGTCAGCCGCTCGTTGGCGCGCAGGTGCTGGGCCTCGCTTTCGCTCAGCTCCTTCACCACTTTGCGGTGCTTTCGGGTGAGAAACCCAATCGAAAGCACTCCAGGCACCATGAGGATGAGGGCGACGGAGCATGTCGTGATCGTGCTGATGAGCCCAATGCGCTGGCTGTCTTCGGCCACTTCCTTGGCCAGTCCGGCCTCATAGGCTGCCGCGGACGTGTTCAGGCTGTTTTGAGCAGCCAATGCCAGTTCCTGCACCTGAGCCTCTGTCTGCTGATCAGAATCCATAAGATCTGACAGAGCAAGGGAGACATGCGACCAGGCAAGGCGGACCTCCTCGGCGCGAGCCTTGAGATTCTCCGGCGCCTGGTCAGCCATCAGGTTGAGATCATCCTGCCGCTCGCTCATCTGAGCAACAAGCGCGCTGCGCAGGTTCATGTCCAGGCTGGAGTTCATGCGCCAAGACTGTACCGATGCGAGCGATGCCACGGCCGATTCGCGGATGCGGCTGACGGCGGCCTGCTGGTTTTGGAGGTCAACGATGGAGGACTGGCGCTGGGCGATGAGGACTTGACCGACAGCCAAAAGGGCGACCGTGAGCGCCAGCACCAATGCCGCAAAGGCAATGGGCAGGCGCAGCGTCCCCCTGGGATTGGCTTCAGAAGTCTTCCTGGCCTCCATCCCTTTCATCTTCGGCACATTGCCCGCTCAGCCCAAGTTGAGCAGAAATTCCTGGCAATTCCCCGAGTCAATGGCCTTGCTCCCGGGACCCTGGAAGCATATGTCGGAGAAAAAGGCTTCAACATGGAGACCATGAGCCGAAGCGTCATCATTGTTGGGTCCGGCCCGGCGGGCTACACCGCTGCCCTCTACGCCGCCCGCGCCGATCTCTCCCCCCTCGTCATCGCCGGCCCCGAGCCCGGCGGCCAATTGATGATCACCACCGACGTGGAGAACTACCCCGGCTTTCCCGACGGCGTGATGGGACCCGAAATGATGCGGCTTTTCCAGGCCCAGGCCGAGCGGTTTGGCGCCGAGGTCAAGCACGAGACCGCCACCCACGTCGACCTCTCCGGCCCTGATTTCAAAGTGACCACCGACCTCGGCGAATACACTGGCAAGACCATCATCATCTCCACCGGAGCCAGCGCAAAGTGGCTTGGTCTGGAGGGTGAAAAGACCTTCGGCGGCCACGGCGTGAGCGCCTGCGCCACCTGCGACGGCTTCTTCTTTAGAGGCAAGCACGTGGCCGTGGTCGGAGGCGGAGACACCGCCATGGAAGAGGCCAACTACCTCACCCGCCACGCCGACAAAGTCACCCTCATCCACCGCCGCGACTCCTTCCGCGCCAGCAAAATCATGCAGGAGCGCGTGCTCGCCAACCCCAAGATCGAAGTGCTTTGGAACACTGCCGTCGATGACGTGCTCGGCGACATGGAGCCGCGCAAGAAGGTGACGGGCCTCGCCCTTTCGAACACCGTGACCGGCGAGAAGAGCCAGATTGCCCTGGACGGCCTCTTTGTGGCGATCGGCCACAAGCCCAACAGCGACCTTTTTATGGATGTGCTGGCCCACGACGAGACCGGATACCTGAAGGTTGAGCCCGGCTCGACACGCACGGCCATCCTGGGCGTCTTTGCCTGTGGAGACGTGACGGACCCCATTTATCGCCAAGCCGTGACCGCGGCCGGAACGGGCTGCATGGCCGCCATCGACGCCGAGCGCTGGCTGGAGTCTCAGGAGAGCCACTGATGGGCTTGGAGGCCTTCCTTCTGTTTTTGAGCGGCGCCTTCGGTCCCAACCGAGGCGTGCTGGAAGGCCCTGCCTTTGACAGCCGCAAAGCCGAGCTTGGCAGCCTGTTTGACCCGCAAACGCGGCACCGCGTTGAGCAGGACAATCGGGCCATCACCCCCAAGCTCTCTCCGGCCCAAGGCTGGATCTTTGAATGGCTCACGGTGGGCTACTTCCAGAAGGGAGAGAGCCAGGCTCAGCGGCGGTTCCGCATCTTCAGCCAGGCCCGGCTGGACCAGGACGACTTGGAGATCCCGGTGGGGCGGCTCGTCTCGCGCCTGCACGACTACAACCTGCACGCCCTGCGGCGAGACCTGAATGAGGGCGACATCCTCTCGGACCTCAACACGGTTGACATCTACCTCTGCTTCGGGGGAGACCCCGGCGCCGAGTGGAGGCCGGGCCAGGAGCCAGGCCCCAACAACTCCGTGCTGAATGTCAATGTCATCTACATTTATCAGCTCGAATCGCTGACCAAGCCGATTGACCGGCTGCGGGAAGTGGCGCACGAGTTTGGCCACGCCACCCTTCCGGCCCTGCGCGGATACACCGAGCCCGAAGCCTATGTGAACGGCGACATTGGCGAGCGCATCTACCTGCGATGGATTCGCAAGGGCCTTACCGAGGGAAGGATCGACGCCGGCGACGTGATGAACGTCTCGATGGCCGACTTGGACACCTACCTGGAGCGCCGCGTGGAGCCCCTGGAGGCCGCGCTCGCGGCTGATGGCCCCGACCCCGAGGCCCTGCGCCTGCG
>JBGSIR010000425.1:0-1743 GCA_041742415.1 Fimbriimonadaceae bacterium
CACCTCGCCCGCCAGCAGCCCGCCAAAGCCTGGCCGCCTCAGGTCTGGCAGCGCGCCCTTGCCTTTGCGCGCGCTCTTTTCATAGAGAAAGACCGGCACATCAAACCGCGCGGCAAACTCGGCGGCGGTCTCCTCGACAAAAGCGTTCAGCTCTTCGGGGTCGGCGCCGGGGTCATAGGGGATGAAGGGGCAGACGTCCAGCGCGCCGATGCGGGGATGGCAGCCCATGTGGCGGTTGAGGTCGATGGAGGGCAGCGCCAGCTCGGCCAGCCTCATGATCCAGCGGCGAACCTGCGGCGCCTCGCCCGAAAAGGCCGAGACGGTGCGGTTGTGGTCGAGATCCCCTTTCAAAAAGTGGATCTCGGCCCCGTCCTCCTCCAGCGCATCCCGAAAGGCGCGCTGCAGCCCATTGTCCCGGCCAAACGACCAGTTGGGCGCCGCAAGCAGGCGCACCGCGGTTAGATCCCGACCACGTTGTAGCCTGAATCAACGAAGATGATCTGCCCGGTGACGCCCCTGCTGAGGTCGCTGAGCAGGTAGGCCGTGGTGAGCGCCACCTCTTCCTGGCCGAACGGCCGCTTGAGCGGAGCCTTGTTGTGGACTTCGTCAATCATGCCGAGCAGCCCCTTCACGCCGCGCGCCGCCACCGTGTTGATGGGGCCGGGCGAGACGGTGTTCACGCGGATGCCGTGGGCGCCGAGGTCCTGCGAAAGGTAGCGCACCGAGCTTTCGAGCGCCGCTTTGGCCACGCCCATCACGTTGTAGTTGCCCACCGCGCGGGTGCTGCCGAGGTAGCTCATGGCCACCACGCTGCCGTCGGGGTTCATCAGCGGCTCCAGCGTGCGGCAGAGCGAGACCAGCGAATAGGCCGAGATGTCGAGCGCCATTTTGAAGCCCTCGCGGCTGGTGTCGATGAAGCGGCCGGTGAGGTCGTTCTTGTCGGCATAGGCCGCCGAGTGCACCAAAAAGTCGATCTTGCCGTACTTCTCGGCCACCTGCTCGGCCAGCGCGGCGAGCTGATCCTCTTCGGAAAAGTCGCACATAAAGCCGGTCATGCGGTCGAAGGGCTCCAGCATGGGGCCCACGCGCTGCATCATCCGTTCGTTCTGGGCGCCGACGCCGACTTCGGCTCCCAGCTCGTGAGCCTTTTGAGCGATCGCCCATCCGATCGAGTTTTGGTTGGTGACGCTGAGCACCAGTCCGCGCTTGCCTTCGAGCAGCATTCCGCAATTATGGCCCCTGAGCCACAATCAGGCCGATGCCGACCCTTTTCACCCGGATCATTCAGCGCGAAATTCCCGCCGACATCGTTTATGAGGACGACGGCGTCATCGCCATCCGCGACATCGCCCCCCAGGCGCCGGTCCACATCCTCATCATCCCCAAGCCCGAAATCGAAGGCCTCACCACCCTCCCCGCCTCCGGCCCCCATGAGCGGCTGCTGAACGTGGCGCGGGTGGTCGCCGAGCAGGAGGGGCTGGCCGAAAAGGGCTACCGGCTGGTGATCAACCAAGGCGAAGACGGCGGCCAAGCCGTCCCGCACCTCCACGTCCACCTCCTCGGCGGCCGAGCGATGGCCTGGCCTCCCGGTTAGCCATATGCCAGCCCTCCCCCGCCCCTTCGTGTACTGCGCCAAGACATAGTGTGACATCTGTGCCAGGACATGGTGTGATGTTTAGGGGTTCCTTTTCCAGTGCTCCAGTGGTCCGAGGCAGGCTTGTCCGCTGTAGATGAGGTCGTCTT
>JBGSIR010000426.1:0-2429 GCA_041742415.1 Fimbriimonadaceae bacterium
GCCGCCGACCGCGCCGCCACCGTTCAAGTTTTTGTTGACCCCGAAGCCACTCCTGAGCACCTGATGCGGCCCGGCCACATGCTCACCCTTCGGGCCGAAGAGGGAGGCGTGCTTCGCCGCGCCGGGCACACCGAAGCCAGCGTCGATCTCGCCGTTTTGGCGGGCCTTCAGCCGGCGGCCGTGGGTGTTGAGATCGTCGGCGACGACGGCGAAATGCTCCGCATGGAGGGGCTCATCCCTTATGCCGAAAAGCACGGGCTCAAGATCATCACCATCGAAGACCTCATCGCCTACCGCCGCCAGCACGAGCGCCTGGTGAAGCGCATGGCCGGACCCATCGACTTTCCCACCAAGCACGGCCGGTTCACGCTCTATGGCTATGAGCCCGAAATCGAGCACGAGCCCTATTTGGCCATCGTGAAGGGCGACGTGGCCGACGGCGAACCGGTGCTGGTCCGCGCGCATTCGAGCTGCCTCACCGGCGACATCATGGGCTCACTTCGCTGCGACTGCGGCGACCAGCTCGCCGAAGCCCTGCGGATGATTGAGGCGGAGGGGCGCGGCGTCGTGCTCTACATCGCCCAGGAAGGCCGGGGCATCGGAATCCTCAACAAGCTCCGCGCCTATGAGCTGCAGGATCAGGGCATGGACACCGTCGAAGCCAACATCGCCCTCGGCTTCAAAGCAGATTTGAGAGATTACGGCCTCGGCGCGCAGGTTTTGTCGGACTTGGGAGTCCGCAAGATGCGCCTCATCACCAACAATCCCGCGAAGCGGGTTGGGCTGGAGGCCTATGGTCTGGAAATCGTGGAGACGGTGCCGATCGTCTGCGAAGTCAGCGAGTTTTCCGCTCGATATATGGAGACCAAGCGCGAGAAGATGGGCCACGATCTGCCGGGGTAAATCATGTGCCACAATCCCTTTCAATGAGGGAGCTAGATCAGGCCCGATTTCGAATGAATGCGGCTTTCCGTGGGATTTTGTCAGCTGATTGGAGCAACCCTGAAATTTGTAAGAACAAGCTTCTTGGTTGTGCGGGGGTTTCAGGGCTGGCTTATCTGCCAATTGACGGTTTCCAGTCGGGTATTGAAAATCGCATAACAACGATTCCGTCTTCTTTGGCTAGGAATACAGTCCAGATTCGTGGCCGCCAACCAGTTGGACTGAGTCGCGCACTGGGGCTCATTGGATTGGGGTATTTAGTGGCAGAATTCCGTGCCGAGATTCTGTTCGATGATGTGGTAGGGGATTCTCGTGTGCAAGGGTTGCAGTTTCCGGGTGTTATTATTGTTTCTGTGCGAGGAAGTAAGACGCCTCGCGACTATTGCTTGGACTCTCAAGTGTGGCCAAGGAGGGTGTGCCATTGTGTGAAAGGTAGAGTCCACAGTGGTTTCTACAAAAGCGCCAGGGAGGTGTCTGATCACCTGTTGAAGAAGATTTCTGGGCAATTGGGGTCTTATCCGGTTTGGATATGCGGCCACTCGCTTGGAGGGGCGACTGTAGCACTATTGTCTGTCATGTCTCAGTTGCCTTGCTTTAATATTGGGGCGGCTCATCAACGGTTTTCCGGATTCATAGCATACGGCGCTCCAAGGCTTATCTTCAAGGGCAGCTTGGCTGCGAGTAGCGCATTTGTTATTAACGAGTTTGACCGCGTCGCTGATCATCCTCTGCTGTATAAAGAGAACCCGGCAGACGTTGTGTTTTCGCGAAGAGCGCCAAAGAAGCGTGGGACACCACGCTGGAAGGCGAAAATCCAAAGTCACGATATTGAGTTGTACATCAAAGAGTTTATGTGAGGCGATACTATTCCAATAATGCTTCGCTACCAGTTGGCCATTAGGCACGCAATGGCTCGTCTTTTTACTAGTCAATCTTGCCGGTAGCTAGTAGAAGCCAGCTACCCAGTCAGCGTTCCAAGTTTTCATGAGTTGTGGCTCAGGATTCACTATTGTAGCAATTCTATGGGTTTCACTGAGTATTTACTGCCGACTTTTCCAAGGCGGCTTGAAGCGCTCGTGGTCTTCGTTGATTTTCATTAGCTTATGCTTTAGGTGGCTGGTTCGCAATGGGCCTCTCACTACTGAGATGTTCATGTGCTCTACGATGCGGTTAGTTGAGAGATCGTGATTGTCTGAAGGGCAGTTCTAGGTCAGGGTAGTCGGATTGACCGTGGCGGTCCTAAAATCCGGCTGTTGTCGTGCTGAAAGTAACCCAACTTAGTCGCGCATCCGCCGGAACGGAACTGCGGGCAGGTCGTGCTCGTTTACCAAATTCACCTCGGGGTTATCGGCCCAGGCGTACTGCACCGCGGTGATCTCCCGGCCTTCGGGGTGGCGGACCACCACTTGGCGGCCTTTGATCTCCGCCTGCGCCCACACCCACGCGCCGCCACTCTGCACGGCGAAGCCAACCGGCGCGCGGCCGTC
>JBGSIR010000427.1:0-1782 GCA_041742415.1 Fimbriimonadaceae bacterium
GTTGGGCAGCGGGGGCGCAGCGCGCTCGATGCCGCCTCGGCGGAAGCTCATGAAGGTGTCGGCATATTCCGTCACGGTGCCGCCGTCCTCCAGCTCCTGCAGTCGGTCGCGGGTCACGGTTTCATCCACCACGCGGCCGCCCAGCAGGATGTCCACGCCGCGTCCGGCCATGTTGGTGGCGATGGTCACGCCGCCCTTGCGGCCCGCTTCGCTGATGATGAGGGCCTCCTTCTCGTGGTACTTCGCGTTGAGAACGTTGTGCGGCACGCCATGGCGCAGCGCCTCCTCCAGGTGGGCTCGGTTCTCGTCGTCCTTCAGGCTGTGCTTTTCCAGGAACCAGTCCCGGGCCTCGTCGGAAAGCGGGTCGCGGGGCAGGCCGGCGATTTCGGCCACGCGCTTGGCCACATCCATCTCAACGTCCAGCAGGCTGTGCTCCAGCACGGCCTTGGACTCCTCTTTGGCGTCTTTGCTGGCCTTCTTTTCCACCACTTGGTCAAGAACCATGTCGGCGAGCAGAAGCTTCTGCAGCGATTCGGAAGTGAGCCGGGCCGAGACCTGTTCGCTCATTTCGATGGAGCGGGTTCCCACCAGCACGGGCTGCTGCTTGGTGTAGAGCCGCAGAATCTCCCGCGCGATGCCGCGCATTTTGGCGTCATGGGTTTTGTAGACCACGTCCTGCTGGTCTGAGCGCTGGGTTCCCCGGTTGGTGGGGATGGCGACGACGGTGAGGCCATAGATCTTGCGGAATTCGTCCTCTTCGGTCTTCGCCGTGCCCGTCATGCCGCTCAGCTTGTCGTACATGCGGAAGAGGTTTTGGAAGGTGATGACGGCCACCGTCTGGCTCTCGCGCTGCACAGTCACGCCCTCTTTGGCCTCCAGGGCCTGGTGGATGCCGTCGCTGTAGCGGCGGCCAAACATCAGGCGGCCGGTGTTCTCGTCGACGATGACCACTTCGCCGCCGCGCACCACATAGTTGATGTCCTTTTCGAACAGGCCATAGGCCTTGACCGAAGCCGAGACGTGGTGGAAGAGCATGGGGTCGTCGGCGATGCTCTCCAGCCCCATCAGGTCCTCAATCTTGTCCATGCCGTCTTCGGTGAGGGCGGCGGAGTGGGCTTTCTTGTCGACGGTGTAGTGCTCCTCGCGAGTGAGCTTCTTCACCACTTGGTCGATCTTCTTATAGATGCTGACGTCGACCTGGCTGGGGCCGCTGATGATGTGCGGGGTGCGGGCTTCGTCCACGAGGATCGAGTCCACTTCGTCGATGAGGGCAAAGTTCAGCTCGCGCATCGAAAGCTGGGCGACATCGAAGGCCATGTTGTCGCGCAGGTAGTCGAAGCCGAATTCGTGGTTGGTGCCATAGGTGAGGTCCGCCAGGTACGCCTCGCGCCGGCTGCAGGGGCGAAGGTGCAGGTAGCGGGGGTCCTCGTGGTGGAACTCGGGGTCATAGATGTAGCTGCCGCCCAGCTCGTCGCTGTCCTGGCCCTGACCCTGCACGATGCCGATGCTGAGGCCCAGGAAGTGATAGATCGGCCCCATCCACACGGCGTCGCGCCGGGCGAGGTAGTCGTTGACGGTGACGAGGTGGGCGCCGCGGCCGGTCATGGCGTTCAGCACCATGGGCGCGACGGCCACGAGGGTCTTGCCCTCGCCGGTCTTCATCTCGGCGATGCGGCCCGAGTGCAGCACCAGGCCGCCGATGAGCTGAACGTCGTATTGGCGCATGCCCAGCAGGCGTCGGCTGGCCTCGCGCACCAGGGCAAAGACCTCGGTGGAGTGGGC
>JBGSIR010000428.1:0-3111 GCA_041742415.1 Fimbriimonadaceae bacterium
GGCCGGGCTGGCCGGATTCCGCGCCGCCTGCTCCAGGCTCCCTTTGCCGCCATTTCGCTCAGGGTCGGCGCTGATAAAGCCATGGCCCTGCATGTTCGATTGGCCCGCCAGGACAAAAACCTTGAGGGTTTCGGGCTGGGGCGGAGCCGAAAGCGCGGCAGCCAAAAGAGCAGCGGCAATCATAGGGAGGCGTTTACCCTTTTGCAGCCTCGGTTGGCCACTTTTGCACGGCCTCCCAAGCCAGCTCCTGCATGCGCTTGACGGCGGCGGGGTTGGGCTCGGACCACTGCTTCTTCGCCCAGTTGGGCGTGTTCCAATAGCTGCGC
Organism: Fimbriimonadaceae bacterium; assembly: GCA_041742415.1. Taxonomy (GTDB): domain Bacteria; phylum Armatimonadota; class Fimbriimonadia; order Fimbriimonadales; family Fimbriimonadaceae; genus JBGSIR01. Next base: position 327 of record JBGSIR010000428.1, read on the forward strand.
CCCCAGCGGTCCGGAACCTTGAAGGGCAGGCCCACCGGCGACTGGCCCGTGAGCGCGGCATGGTGGACATAGGCCACGAAGAGCTTGCCGTAGGGATTGACGTGGATGTCGTCGTCAAAAAGGTCGCGGACCGACTTGAAGCCGGGGACCTCGCCGCGGTCGATGGCGTCGGAGAGCAGCCCCAGCGCCGAGCCCGCCGGAATAACGCGGATGCCCGGCGCGGCCTCCTTCACGATCTTCAGCCACATCGCGCGGTCGGCGTCCAGCCGCTTCCGCCAAGTGAGGCTGCGCGTGGGGCTCATGGTGTCGTAGTCGCAGCCCTTGGCCGTGCCCGATTCGATGCAGTGCCAGGTTTCGTAGTACCAAACGCGGACATTCGGGCTCTTCTCGCGCGCAAAGCGGGCAAAGCGGCCGAGGTAGTCGATGCTCTCGCGCACCAACTCTTCCCCGCCGCGCGGCACGCTGTCGGTGAGCACCAAGTCGGTCGTTTGGGCGGTGATGCCCTTGTCATAGACTGCCTGATAAGTCGGCTCAAATCCCTCGCTGCCGCGCTTCGGCTGATCCCACTGCCACCGCAGCGGCGAGCCCAGGATGAACTGCTCCTGCCACGCAAAGGGCCGGCCCGCGCTCTTGCCCATCGCAAGCACCATGTCGGGAATATCCGACTGCAGGCTGTGCCCAATGAAGAAGATGCGGCGAGATTGGGCTTGAGGCAGCGCCGGTGCGGCGTCGGCGCTGGCCACCGCTTTGATTTCCCCCTGGCACCCCAAAGCGCACAAAGCAGCGGCGAGAAATGCGGCTGGGTTCATCCTTTGCAGAGCTTGACCGGGGCTGGCTCCAAAACGCAACGGGCAGCCGCTCACACCCGCCGCCAAAAAACCACAGTGGTGATCAGCCGGCCAGCGGTGTCGGTGGCGAAGTCGGGAATGACGCCGGAGCGCTGCCAGCCCTGGCTTTCGTAGAACGCCGACCCCGAGCTCCCCTCTTCGGTGTCAAGGACCAAGAGCGTGAGCTCGCGGGCGCCGGCGAACTGGACGGCTTCGCGCAAAAGCTGAGCCGCGATGCCGCGCCGGCGGAAGCGCGGGCTCACCATCAGCTTCAAAATCTCGCCGCGGTGGCGGCTGTTCGGCATCCCGGCCTGGGCAAGCTGGATCGACCCCACGGCCTCGCCCTGCTCCTCGGCGAGCCAAATATGGTGGCCAGGGCCGAGCTTCTGGGCGGTCTGCTGCCAAAAGGCAGCCACGGCCTCGGCGGGGGTTTCGGCCAGAAACCCGATGCTGCTGCCATCGGCCACGACTTCCGTCAGCAGCCGCGTCAGCGCGGCGGATTCAGCGGCGCCCAGAGCCTCTGCCTTGCGAATCTCGGCCATGCGGCAAGCATAGCGGCATCGAAATCTTCGGCCGGGCTTTCGACGGGAAGAGGCAGAATGCAGTCATGTCTCAAGGGCCGCTTTCCGCCGAGCAAATCGAGCAGTTTGTCAGCAAAGGCTTTCTCAAAATCGACCAAGCCTTCAGCCGCGAAACGGCGAAGCACTGGCAGGCCGACTGCTGCCGCCGCCTGGGAATTGACCCCAACAACATGGCCACCTGGCACACCGACCGCGTGCACATGCCGGGCTCCAACCACTTTGACTGCCGCGAATTTGCCCCCAAAGCCTGGGAGGCCGCCTGCCAGCTCTGCGGCGGTGAAGACCGCGTGCAGGCGCCCTGGATGTGGAGTGACCACTTCATCGTGAACCTGGGCGAGCGGAGCACCGAGCCCTGGCAGCCCGCCGGGCCCGACTGCCCGGGCTGGCACAAGGACGGCGACTTCTTCCGCCACTTCCTCGACTCACCGGAGCAGGGCCTGCTCACCTTGGTGCTCTGGACCGACGTCGTGCATCAAGGCGGCCCGACCTACGCCGCCACCGACTCGGTGGGCGTCATCGCCCGATGGCTGGCGGAGCGGCCCGAAGGCGTGCTGCCAAATGAGTTCGACTTCAAAGAGCGCATCAAGGACTGCAAAGAGTTCGCCGAGTGCACCGGCCAGGCGGGCGACGTCTATCTGATCCACCCCTACCTGCTGCACGCCGTCTCGCAGAACAAGCTGCGGAAGCTCCGCATCATCACCAACCCGCCCATCACCCTGCGCGAGCCGATGAAGTTCCACCGCCCCGACGGCGACTATTCGCCCGTCGAGCTGGCCGTGCTGCGCGGGCTCGGGGTGGAGTCCTTCGACTTCCAGCCCACCGCCCCGCGCGAAGAGGTGATTCCGCCGCGCGTGGCGATGCAGAGAAAGCTTGCCGAAGAAGAGGCCAAGCGCCTGAGCGCCGCCAATTAGGCTTGACAGTGCCGAGTGAAAGCCCTCCCTCCACTGTTTCGGGGGAAGCCTTCTAAGCACTGAGTCGGCGGTCAACCCCCTCAGGCCCTCCGGGCCAGCTCTCCCAGGCTTGGGAGAGCGGTTTGCTGAGACTGTGGCTAACCGCCCGCCCAAGCCTGGGAGGGCCCCGTGCAACGGTGGGAGGGTTGACGCCGACTCTTCGCTTTTGCTGAAGCTTGTTTGTCTAGCTCTTATCGAGGGCGCCAGGCAGAGGTCAACCCTCTCAGGCCCTCCGGGCCAGCTCTCCCAGGCTTGGGAGAGCGGTTTGCGAAAGCCTCAAGGCCAACAGCCCTCCCCCGCCCCTTCGTGTACTGCGCCAAGACATAGTGTGACATCTGTGCCAGGACATGGTGTGATGTTTAGGGGTTCCTTTTCCAGTGCTCCAGTGGTCCGAGGCAGGCTTGTCCGCTGTAGATGAGGTCGTCTT
>JBGSIR010000429.1:0-4798 GCA_041742415.1 Fimbriimonadaceae bacterium
CGGTGATGACCGCCTTCTCGGGCATTACGGCGACCCGGATGGAGGCCGGCTCCTGCGTGAAGGCGGCGCTGGAGGCCAGGGCCGGCACGAATGCGGCCGCAGGACGGTCGATCACCTTCTCCTGCATCACGGCGAGGGCCAAAAATTGGATCATAGACCTGCTTCTACCAGCGCAGCCATCTCAACTGCAGCGCGGGCGGCTTCTCGGCCCTTGTGGCCCGCCTTCAGACCCACCCGATCGAAGGCCTGCTCCTGGTTTTCGGGGGTGAGGATGCCCCAGCTCACGGGCACGCCGGTGCGGAGCTGGAGGCCCATGAGCGCAGAGCCGACTTCGCCGGCCATCTGCTCGGCGTGGCCGGTGGCTCCGCGCAGGATGCACCCCAGCGCCGCAACCGCATGACAGTCGTGCTTTTCGATGAGAACCTGCGCCGCGAGGGGAATCTCCCACGCGCCGGGCACCTTGATGACGATGACTTCGGGGTCGCCGAGCGCCTTCAGCTCATCCACCGCGCCCGCGAGCAGCTCTTTGGTCACCAGCTCATTCCAGCGGCTCACCACCACTCCAATGCGCCTGCCCGCCGCGCTGGCCTGCGCCGAAAGCTCTTTCATAGGCCTTAGTTTAGCTTCGGCGTCCTGGGCTCCCGGAAACCTGGCCCGGCCTGCCAGACTTCTCCTTTGATATGGAACCCACTGTCAGCGTTGTTTGGAAGGGCGGAATGGCCTTTGAATCGACCCCGCCAAGCGGCCAGGTGTTCACGATGGACGCCTATCCCGACTCCGGCGGCCAGGGGCTTGGCCCGACGCCGGTCGAAGCTCTGCTGAGCAGCATTGCCGCCTGCACCGCCATGGACGTCATCTCGATCCTGCAAAAGAAGCAGCAGAAGGTCACCTCCTACAAGATCGAAGTGACGTGGGACCGCGGCCCCGAAGGCGTCTGGCCCCGGCCCATCACCGCCGTGCGCGTGAAGCACATCTTTGAGGGCGAGAACATCGACGATGCCGCCGCCGCCCGCAGCATTCAGCTCAGCGACGAAAAGTACTGCACGGTCGCCGCCACGCTCCGCATCCCCACCGAGATCAGCTCGACCTTCGAAGTCGTCGCGGGCTGAGATCCTTAGCGCAGAGACTGGGCGACTTCCACGAGCTGGGTGAGGGCCGCGCCCCATCCCTCGTGGAAGCCCATCTCTTCGTGGCTGGTCTTGGCTTCGGGGTCGGCATGAATGACCAGCGCGGAATACTTTGTGCGGTCGCCCATCGCCTCCAGGCTGATGACGGCGGTGAAGAGGAATCCGGGCTGGCCGGGCTCCAGCATGTTGGGGCGGTAGCCCGGACCGAGGGCGGAGGTCCAAACCAGCCGCTGGTTTTCGACCACCTCCAGATAGCAGCCCTTGCCTTCGTCCATCCGCACGCCCTCGGGGCTCTCCATCACGGTGCGAAAGACTCCGCCGGGGCGCAGGTCGATGTCGCACTCCACCGTCTTCCAGGGCCGGGGGCAGAACCACTGCATCAGCAGGTCCGGCGTCGTGAGCGAGCGCCAAAGCAGGTGGGCCGGAGCGTCCACTTCGCGCTCCAGCAGGAGGTCAAGCTTGGGGTTCAGGGAAAAGTCGGTCATCGGAACTCGGGAGGTTACTCCGCGCGCAGCTTGGGGTCGGGCGAGGGGTAGCTGCCGAGGATGACCAGCTCAAACGCGCCTTCGCGCACTTCCGCCAGCGCCTTTTGGACGTGGGGCTCGGAGCGGTGACCCACGAGGTCGATGAAGAAGATGTATTCGAACGAGCTGCGCGGGGCGGGGCGGCTTTCGATCATCAGCAGGTTCACTTCGTTGCGCACAAAGGCGCCCAGAGCTTCGTGGAGCTGGCCGGGGCGGTTGTGCAGGTTGAACATGATGGAGGTCTTGTCGGTGCCAGTGGGGGCGGGCTCGTTGGCTCCGAGCACCACAAAGCGGGTGCGGTTGCTCAGCGAATCCTCGATGTGCTCGGCCAGCAGGCTCATGCCCATGCGCTCCACGCAGAGCGAGTTCACGATGGCGGCTCCGCCCGAATCCTGCACGGCCTGCTCGGCGGCGTAGCTGGTAGGCGCGGCGTTCACCACGGGCACGCCCGGCAGGTTCTTGGCCAGCCAAGCGCGGCATTGACCGGCGGGCTGGGGGCCGGCGTAGACCCGCTTCACCTCGCCCAAAGACTTCGCCCCGCCCGCCAGCATGTGGTGGATGGGCAGGAAGGTCTCGGAGCAGATCTTGACGTTGGTGGTGGGGAATTGGTCCAGGGTTTCCGTCACGACGCCCGCGATGGAGTTCTCCAGGGGAGCCACGCCGTAGTCGCACATGCCCTGCTCCACCGCGCGAAAGACGTCGGTGATGGTGTCGCGCGGAATCGGCACGGCCGACTGCCCAAAGATGGCGCGGGCAGCCATCTCGGAGTAGCTGGAGGCGGGCCCCCAATAGGCCACCTGCAGCGGCTTTTCGGCGGCGCGGGCGGCGCTGATGATTTCGCGGAAGATGGCCTGGAGCCGCTCGGGAGGAATGACGCCGCTGGTTTCGCGGGCCAGGCGGTCGAAAATAAGCCGCTCGCGCTCGGGGGTGAAGAAGGGCCGCCCTTCGGCGCCCTTCAAAAGTCCGATCTCTTGGGCCAGCCGGGTGCGCTCTTCCAGAAGCTCAATCAGGCTCTGGTCGACTTGGTCGATGCGCTGGCGAAGCCGCCCAAGCCCCTGCTCCATGCTCTCATCTGCCACCGCTCCATGTTGGCGCCATGCGCCCGCCGCGCTCAGGCCGGACCGAGCCTGTGCCTGCTACAATAGATTCACTCCTTGGAAGATATTTGGCAGCGCATCGCGGGCCAGCTCCAGCCGGGCTGGTCCGCTGTCACAACGGTGATCGACATTCTTTTGGTCACCCTTATTGCCTATCGCCTGCTGAAGCTGGTGAGAGGCACGCGCGCCTGGAAGGTCCTCATCGGCATCGCCGTCTTTGTTCTGTGCCTTGTGGTCAGCGATTCGCTTGGGCTGGTGGCCACAAATTGGCTGTTAGAGCGGGCCACGCTGCTGGCGCCCGTTGCCCTGGCCATTTTGCTTCTGCCCGAGCTGCGCCAGGCGCTGGAGGGGTTCGCCCGGCTGGGCCTGTGGCCCGAGCGCCTGATCACCGCCGACCGAACGCCCAACGACGAAGTTCAGCAGGCCATTGTTGAGGCGGTCTCGGCCATGGCTCAAGAGCGCATTGGAGCCTTGCTTGTCATTGAGCGCGACGACCGCATGACCGAGATCGAGCGCAGCGGCGTTCCGCTGCACGCCCGCGTCTCCACCGAGCTGCTCCGCGCGGTTTTTCACCAAGGCAACCCGCTGCACGATGGCGCGGCAGTTCTGCGAGAAGGCGAGCTGGTGGCCGCTGCCTGCCGCCTACCCAACAGCGAAAGCTCTCAGGCCCTGGCCCGCGACATGCACCTGCGCCACCGCGCCGGGCTGGGGGCCAGCGAGGCGGGAGACGCAATCGTGGTGATCGTCAGCGAAGAGCGGGGGTCCATCACTCTTGCCATGAATGGCGCCATCGAGCCCATCGCGAACAGCGCCGAGCTGGCCCGACGGCTCTCCGAGCTTTTGGCGTCGCCTGAATCACCCGACAAAGTGCTGGAGAAAGTCTTCAAGCGAAAGGTGCGCGAAGATGAGCCGGCGGAGGAGAAGAAGGCATGAAGCTGGAGAAGATCGCCCTGTTCATCGCCTCGCTGGCCATCGCCGTTTTGCTTTGGTACCAGGCCATTGTGGACGTGGACCCCAGCCGCGAGCGCGAGGTTCAGGTGAAGCTGACCCAGCAGGACCTGCCCGAAGGGCTGGTGGTGCTCCAGGCGCCGGAATCGGTGGCTGTGCTGGCCAGCGGCCCGCGCGAGATGCTGGACAACCTCAGCGCCGAAGACCTGACGGCCACCATCGAGCTCAAGGGAGCCAAAGCGGGCACGGGCGCCTATCAGGTGCGGGCCAACGGCGGGCCTCCGGGGCTCGACCTCACCGTCATCCGGCCTCGCTTGGAGCTGGAAATTGACCGCCTGATCGAAGAGGACCGCCCGGTGGTCATCGAGACTTCCGGCGTGCCCGACAGCCGCTTTCAATACATCGAATCGGTGGTGCAGCCCGAGCGGGTGACCGTGCAGGCGCCCGCCGGAGCCATGGCGCGCATCGACCGTGTAGTCGCCGTGCTCGACCTGCGGGCCGTGGAGCCCTCAGCGACATTTATGGTCTCGGTGCAGGCAGTGGATGAGAATGGACGGCCCGTGCCGCAGGCCATCTGCGAGCCGCAGGAAATTGAGATTTCTCCCGTCGTGCAGGCCGCCGACGCCGCCCGCAGCCTCTTCATCAACCCCGACTGGACCGGCCAGCCCGCCCCGGGCTTCCGCGTGAGGAGCTTCACCGTGGAGCCCCTCACCGCGCGCATCAGCGGCCCCGGCGAGGCGCTGGCCCGGCTCAGCACCATCCAGACCATGCCCATTGATCTCACTGGGCTCAAGGCCAGCAAAGAGTTCATCGTGGACCTTCGCACCCCGGCGGGCATGCAGAGCGTGTCGGGCGGGCGCATCAAGGTCTCTGTGGTCATCGAAAGGTCCGCAGGGCCATGATCGGGCCGGCGCTCGTCACACGCCCTTTTGAGGCGGACGAAGCGGCGGACTTTTTCGCCCTGCTGGGCGAGGTGTTCCAGCTCGACCCCGCCTCGGTGCAAAGCCACTACGGCCACCCTGCCATCGTGCCGGACCTCACGCGCTGGGGCCTCTGGGTGGATGGGCGGATGGCTTCGATCTTGGCCGTCACTGAGCTGGAG
>JBGSIR010000430.1:0-7621 GCA_041742415.1 Fimbriimonadaceae bacterium
GAGAGCGGAACACGCCCCAGCTCGTGCCATCGGCGGCGCGGAGCTGCCAGACATGGCCGACAAAAGTGTTGGAGCTCCAGGAGCCGCCAGGGGCAATCGTGCCGTACTGGTCTTCACCGCCGTCGCCGTCCAGCCAGAACACTTTCAGTTCGATCTGGGTGGGGTTCACCAGCCGGATGGTGGAGGCTCGCCCGCCATTGCCCGAGCGCTGCGGTCGGCCCAGGTTGGGCAGGCGAAAGCGGCGGCTCTCGCTGATGGGCTGCCAAGTGAGGCGCGAATCGGACATGCGGAACTGACCCACGTTCTGCGCCGCAGCCGTGATGAAGTAGATGCTGCCATCCTCGATTTCGAACACCTCCAAGGGCAGACTGTTGCCTTGGAAAGGCTCCACCTTTTGCGCGCGGAGGGCGGCCAGGAAGGCGTCGTGGTTAAGCGCTTCGGTGGGCTGGCCGGGGCCGGCCTTCATCAGCCGCGGGCCGCCGTCGGGCATCGGCTTCAAGTAGAACAGCCCGCCATCGGCCCAAACCGGCGAGAGCCAGGCCCTCGGGGCGAGCCGGCCAAACCGGGAGTTGAACGAAGCGGCGCGGTCGTAATCGGCCTGGGAGCCCTGAGCCAGCGCAAGCGGGCAGGCCAACGCCGCCAGGACCAACGCAGAAAATCGCATGGCACACTTTACACTGCGATTCGAATGGAAGACGCGAATGCTTTGACGGATGACAAAGTTTTGATTTGAAGGCAAATCAACATAACGGTATGACAATATTTACTTGGCGGCGATGATGCCGCTGGGTTTTGATATGAAAAAGCAGATCTTTGCCGTCGTCCTTGTCGCGGCCATGTCCATCGTTCTCTCGGGCGGAGAGTGCGCCGGGGGCAGCAACTCCGACTTCTACAGCGCTTCCCTGAGGCCTGGACATGAAGTGCCGCCGGTGGCGGATGCCGGGCAAAACGGCGACGCTTCGGTTTATCTGAGCGAGGGCGATCGCTCGATGACCGTGACGATCACGACCAACATCAACAGCCCCGGCAAGCTGACCGCCGCTCACCTGCACTTGGGCGCCGCCGGAGCGAATGGCGGCGTGCTTTTCGACATCGGCGGCCCCGAAGGCACAAGGTTTTCGCGGACGAGAGCGGCCGAGGATATGACCGCGGTGGGCACAGTGGACACCTGGGAAGAGTTCCTCGTCGAGCTGAAAGCCGGAAACGTCTACGTCAACGTTCACACCACGGACAATCCTTCGGGAGAGATCCGGGGCCAGCTGGGGCGCAGCTGAGCTGGAGCTGAGGAGGGGCCGAGCCGATTTGTGGCTCGGCCCCTCCTCACGGCCTCCTGGCACGCCAGGACCAACGCTGAGAATTCCTCAGCGCACTTTGCGAGGAGAGGGCGGGCGCTTTTCTGGGAAAGGATAAGCGCCTGCCGCAAAGGGCCAACGAATCGAAGCCAATCTGCCTGATTGAGCAACCAGATGGAGGCGGCCATCCCGCGCTCCTTCCGCAAGAGCTGCGCTATCATCGGCGTGCTCATGTCTTGGTCTCTCGAAACGAAAGTCGTCGCGCTCGGCTCCCGGCCCGACCCTCAGCACGGCTGTGTGACCACGCCGATTTTCCAGACCAGCACCTTTGCCCAAACCGCGCCGGGCGAATACGGGATGTATGACTACACCCGCACCGACAACCCCACCCGGACAGTGCTGCAGGACATGCTGGCTGCCCTGGAAGGCGCCGAGCACGCCCTGGCTTTTGCCAGCGGGATGGCCGCCATTGACTGCGCCATGACCCTGCTGGAGGCGGGCGACCATATCATCACGACCCTGGACGCCTATGGCGGCACCTACCGGTATCTGCTGGACGTGGCGCCCCGGCGCGGCCTCACGGTGAGCTTCTGCGACATCACCGACCCCGCCTCGCTGGCGCAGGCCCTGCGGCCCGAGACCAAGATGCTCTGGTTTGAGACCCCCACCAACCCCTGCCTGACCCTGGTGGACATCCGCGCGCTCACGGCCTGGGCCAAGGAGAAGGGCATCATGACCTGCCTCGACAACACGCTCGCCAGCTCATGGTGTCAGCAGGCGCTGGGCATGGGGGTGGACATCGTGATGCACTCCGCCACCAAATTCATCAACGGCCACAGCGATGTGACAATGGGCGCCCTGATGCTGAACGACAGCGAGCGGCACACGAAGCTGAAATACATGCAGAACGCTCTCGGCCCCACCTGCAGCCCCTTCGACTGCTTTTTGGCGATTCGCGGCATCAAAACCTACGCGCTGCGCATGAGGCAGCACCAGGCCAACGCCCAGGCCATTGCAGAATTTCTGGAAAGCCACCCAAAGGTGGAGCGGGCCATCTATCCGGGCCTGCCCAGCCACCCGCAGCACGAGCTGGCCAAGGCGCAGATGAACGGCTTTGGCGGCATGGTGAGCTTTGTGGTGCGCGGCGGGCTGGAGGCGGCCAAGCGGGTGCTCTGCGGATGCGAGCTGTTCACGCTGGCGGTCTCGCTGGGCGGAGTCGAGAGCCTGATCGAGCAGCCGGCCACCATGACTCACTTTGAGATGCCCCCCGACGTGCGGGAAGGCATTGGCATTGGCGACGGCTTCATTCGGCTGGCCATCGGCATCGAAGACCCCGTGGACCTCATCGCCGACCTGGCTCAGGCCCTGGAAAAGGCCTGAGCCGGCGAGCTGGGCTTATCGCTTGAGATAAGCGTAGGCGTTGTGGTGGTGGATGGACTCTTCGTTCTCCACCTCGATCTCATAGCCCGAGATGCGGTCGTCTTCGTCGAACTTGAGCGCGACTTCGCGGACGAGGTCCTCGACGAAGCGGGGGTTCTCGTAGGCGTGCTCGGTGACCCACTTCTCGTCGGGCCGCTTGAGCACCGGATAGAGGGCGCAGCTGGCGGAGCCTTCGATCATCTCGATGATCTCTTCGAGCCAAACATGGTCGGAGGTCTTGACGCGGGCGGTGACCCAGCCGCGCTGGTTGTGAGCGCCGTACTTGCTGATCTCCTTGCTGCAGGGGCAGAGGGTGGCCACGGCGGCGCGGACATACATCGTGCTGCGGAAGGAGCCGTTGATTTCGGCGTCGAAGCCGCACTCAAACTCCATCATGCCGCTCTTGCCGCTCACCGGAGCCTTCTTTTCCATGAAGAAGGGGAAGCGCACCACGATGTGCGCCTTTTCGGCGTTCAGCTTTTCGCGCAGGCGTCCCAGGAGGCCGGGCAGGGCGTGCACGCTCATGTCTTTGCCGTAGTCGCCCAGCACTTCCAGGAACCGGCTCATGTGGGTGCCCTTGAATTCGGCGGGGAGATCGACGGTGAGGGTGAAGTCGCCGATGGTGTGCTGGCGCTCGTCGGCGCGGTCGAGCACGGTGATGGGGCAGCGCACCTTGCGCACGCCGACGCGGTCGATGGCGATGTTGCGCTTGTCGGCGGTCTTCTGGATGTCGGGCAGGGCGCCCGGGGTTGTGTTTTCGGCCATGAGGGGTTGACTCCTTTCGCGGCCAGGCCTGGCAGGCCGCGGTTGACAATGTCTCCTACGCAGCAAGTTTCTGGAAGGGTGAATCAAGTCCTGCATCCGCTGAGAATTGCGCCCCGGGGCGCAAGGCTCAGATGGCTGCGGACAGGCGGACGGTGTAGTACCACACCCGGTTTTCGGCCTCGACCCGGGCCAGCAGGGTCTGGCCGATATCCATCAGCGGGCCAAATTTGAGGCGGAGGGTGACGGTTTCCTGGCCGTCGGTCACGGCGCTGCGGGTGTGGGTGAGGTTCAGCCGCACCTTGCCGCCCTCATCCACCGGCTTGGCCGTCCACGCGGCGACCATGGCTCCGGTGGAAGCGCCTTGAGAGGGAGGGCTGGAGGTGGAGACAGTGGCCTCCTGACTGGCCGCGGTAAGGATGGTCCACCCGGAGGCGCTTCCGCCCCACCCAGAACTCGGTGCAGTAGTCCCCGGCAAGGCGGCAAAATAAGCGTTGTAGGTTGCGTTCCGAAAAGCGTTCACGGTTTCGTCGCTTCCCACCGACCAAGTGACCGCAACCTTCCAGGGCGATTCGATGTCGCCCTCGGCCACTTTGTTGGCAAACGACTTGATGCCCACTGAGGCCTCTACGGAATCCATCAGTCGAATCTCTGATATCGAGATCACGTAAGCGCGCGGGCCGGCGAGGATGGCGAGGGCAGCGAGGCTGACCATGTTGCCTCTATTGTAGCGAAGTCCTCAGCGGGGCAGCGCCGGGAACATTTCGCGGCTCATGGCCTTGACATCGACCAGCCACTTGCCGTCTTCCTTCACCATTGGCAGGTCGAAGGGCTCCTCATAGGAGGCCGGGCCGTGGTTGCGCCAGACATTCAGGCGAAGCGTGGCGCGGTCGGGCGAAGGATTCAGCTCGCCCAAAACGGCGTACTTGAAGCGGTAGTGCTGGGCCACGTCCAGCGTAAACTCCCAGGCTTCCTTCTCCTCTTCGGCCGATTTTTCGGCAATGCGGCCAGCCTCAACGAGGGTGTTCACATCTCCGGCGCCGAGCGCGTTCAGAAACCGTATTCCCGACGAAGTGGGCGTGGCGCCCGTGCTGAGGAGGATGACGGCAACGAGGACAATGCCCACGGCTCCCACGGCAAACATCCAGTGGATTCGGCCCGACGTCTTGCGCATCGCTGTCAATTATCCCCTAGAGGGAGGGCAGCCTGCTGCATATTGAGGCTGAGAGTCTCATCCGCCCTGACTCTCCAGCCCTGCGGACCCGTGACGCAGACAAAGCGAATGGCCCAAAGCGCGCCGTTCCGCCGGCGGTAGACCATGAGAACCGCAGCGTCTCGCCCGTCGATCGCCAGGCCTTCCAGGCTCACCGCGGTGGACTGCCGCATCAGGCTGGACACTTGGGCCAGCAGCGCCGTTTTTGCCTCTTCTGTGCTCTCCGTAGTGAATGTGGCGGCGCTGGGGGGAGCCCCGGCCTGGGCGGCTTCGTGAAGGCGCTTCACCGGCGCAAAGGGGCCGGAATCCTTGGCGAAAAAGAAGACGCCGAGCGTGAGCGCCATGAGGGCGACCGCCGATCCCCAGGCTCCCGCGGATTTTTGAGCGGCCATTGCGAAAAATTTACCGCATAATGAACCCAGCCGAAGTCTGGACGTATTCTAGACCGAGGACGCCGCAAGGCAGGCCAGAGCCATGAAACCCGGAGTCAGCCGAAGAACATTTTTGAAGTCCACTGGAAGCATCGCCGTCGGGCTGGTGGCTCCCCCGTGGCTGGCCTCGGTGGCCAAAGCCGACATGGTGCGGCTGAACAAAGGCCAGGGCCTGAACCCCGACGCCGTGCTCGTGGTGTGCCAGCTTTCCGGCGGCAACGACGGCCTGAACACCGTCATCCCGGTGGGCAGCGACGCCTACTACAAAGCCCGCCCCTCGCTGGCCATCGGCAAAGACCAGGCGCTTGCCCTGGACAGCGGCCTGGCCCTGCACCCCGAGATGGGGCCGCTCAAGGACCTCTATGGCAAGGGCCAAGTGGCGATCATCCAGTCGGTCGGATATCCGAATTCAAACCGCTCGCACTTCCGGTCGATGGACATTTGGCACACCGCCAGCCCCGACGATGAGCTTTCGCACGGCTGGATTGGCCGCCAGTTCGACATCACCCAGGCGCAGGCCGAGATGAGCGCGGTGGCCGGACTGGGCCTGAGCCGCGAGAAGCCGCGAGCGCTTTCCGCTCAGAACGCTTCCATCCCGTGCTTCGCCAGCCTCGCCGACATCGGCAGCCTGGTGGGCGACCCCGAAACCGAGCGCCTGCTGCGCGAGATTCAGGGCACGGCAGCCGAAGCAGGCAGCACCCGGCGGCTTATTCAGCAGGCCAGCGGCACCGCGCTGGACGCCATGTCTCTGCTCAAGAGCCGGCTGGACACCTACAAAACCGCGCAGGCCTATGATGACAATGGCTTCAGCAACGGATTCAAGCAGATCGGCCACCTCATCGCCGTCTCGCCAGAGACGCGAGTGGTCTATTTCAGCCACGGCGGCTTTGACACCCACAGCCGACAGGCCGAGCAGCACAGCAAGCTGATGAAGGACTTTAGCGGCGCCCTCAAGACGTTCATGGACGAGATGGAGGCCATCGGCAAAGCCGACAAGGTCATCGTCATGGTCTTCAGCGAATTCGGACGGCGCGTGGAGGAGAACGGCTCCGCCGGCACCGACCACGGCAAGGCCGGCCCGATGATGCTCATCGGCAAGAACGTGAAGGGCGGAATCTATGGCCCCAAGCCCGAGCTGAAGGACCTGGACCGGGGCGACGTGCCCTTCTCCATCGACTTCCGCCAGGTCTACGCCACCGCGCTGGACGGCTGGCTGGGCGGCGATTCGAAGCAGGTGCTGGGCGGAGACTTCGCCAAGCTCGACATTCTTCGATAAATCACCCAGGGCATGGCGCAAAATAGACGCGCCATGCCCATCAAGATCGCCGTGATCGGAGCCGGAAGCGTCGGCTTCACCCGCACCCTCGTGCGCGACATCGTCGGCGTGCCCGAGCTGGCAGAGACGCAGTTTTCCTTTTGGGACATCAATCCCGAAAACCTGGGGATGGTTCACCAATTGGTGGAGCGCGACCTGCGCGCGGCCGAGGTTGGGGCGCAGATTGAGGCCGCCGGCAGCCAGCGCGAGGCCATCGAAGGCGCAGACTATGTGATGTGCTTCATCCGCCAGGGCGGGCTGGAGGCCTTCACGCACGATGTGGACATCCCCCTGCGCTATGGGGTGGATCAATGCGTGGGCGACACCCTGGGGCCGGGCGGCATCATGTATGCCCAGCGCGGCATTCCGGCCCTGCTCGACATCTGCCGGGACATCCGAGAGCTGGCGGCGCCGGGCTGCCTGTTCATCAACTACAGCAACCCCATGGCGATGCTTACTTGGGCGTGCGCCGAATTTGGGGGCGTGGATGTGGTGGGGCTCTGCCACGGCGTGCAGGGCGGCCATCACCAGATCGCGAACGTGCTCGGCGTGCCCAAGGCCGAGGTGGACATCATCTGCGCGGGCATCAACCACCAGACTTGGTACATCCAGGTGCGGCACAAGGGCGAGGAGAAGACCAGGGAGCTTTTGGAGGCCTTTGAGCGGCACGAGCACTACGCCCAGACCGAAAAGGTGCGCATCGACGTGCTGCGGCGATTTGGCTATTACTCCACCGAGAGCAACGGCCACCTGAGCGAATACCTGCCCTGGTACCGCAAGCGGCCGGAGGAGACGGCGAAGTGGATCGACACCTCAAGCTGGATCAACGGCGAAACCGGCGGCTACCTGAGAGTGTGCACCGAAGGGCGGCGGTGGTTTGAGCGCGAGTTTCCGCAGTGGATGAGCGAGCCGCCCGCGCCCATCGGGCCGGAGCACCGGAGCGAAGAGCACGGCTCCTACATCATCGAAGCCCTGGAAACCGGCCGCATCTATCGCGGCCATTTCAACCGGGTGAACGACGGCGTCATTACTAACCTTCCGGTGGACTGCATCATCGAGGCGCCCGGCTATGTGGATGGCAGCGGAATTCAGATGCCCGTGGTGGGCGACCTGCCCAGCGGGTGCGCGGCGGTCTGCTCGGCCAGCGTCAGCGTGCAGCGGCTGAGCGTGGAGGCAGCCATCACCGGCG
>JBGSIR010000431.1:0-4692 GCA_041742415.1 Fimbriimonadaceae bacterium
AAAACCCGCGACATGCTTGACGCCTCGATGGCCCAAATGATGGAGCTGGCCGTCATCAGCTCCCACGCCGCCCAAGAGGCCGCCCTCCAGCAGGGCTGGGCGCAGGAGCTGGCGGCAGAAATGGAAGCCGCTTCCGCCTCCATCGGCAAGCTCGCCGCCTCCGGCCTCATCAACGGCCTGCCCTCCACCCTCACCGCCGAGCTCTCCGCCACCCGCGCCCACCTCGAAGAAATGTCCCGCGCCGCCCAAGAGCTGGACGACGAACTGGAAGGCCGCACGACGCTCAATTCTTAGCGCGCTTTCTTGTCTCCGGGCCAGCTCTCCAGGCTTGAGAGAGCGGCTGATTCAAGCTCAAAAGAACCGCCCGCCCAAGCCTGGGCGGGCTATGATTTCCGCAATGGCACTCACCCTGCGCCCGAATCTGCTGCAGAAGCCGGTCCACCGCACCCGCCACGAGGAGAGCCGCCACGCGACCTGGCTGGAGCTTTTCAGCGACCTCGCCTTCGTGGCCGCCGTCGGCAAGATCGGCCACGTGCTGGTCAGCCATTACGACGCGGGCGGGGTGCTGGCGTTTCTCAGCCTATTCATTCCGGTTTGGTGGGCCTGGGTGGGGCAGACGATGTTCCTCACCCGGTTCGATTCGGACGGCCTGCAGCAGCGCCTCTTCCACCTGGGCCAGATCGCGGCGGTGGTGTGGCTGGCCGCATCCGTCCCGGCCGCCGAGAAGGGCGACGTGCTGAGCTTTGGGCTCGCCTATGCCGCGCTTCGGCTGCTGCTCGTGGCGCAGTACCTCTGGGCCGGCGCCCATGTGCCCGGCGCCAAGCCGATGACCTCCCGATTCGCCAGCAGCTACACGTTTGGCTTGATCCTCTTTGTTCTGGGCGCCGTGCTGCCCGATTTCCGCATCATTCTTTGGCCGCTTGCACTCGGCGTAGACATGCTGGGCCCCATCGTCTTTCGCCGCCACGCCGCGCTCTTCCCTCCCAGCCGAGAGCACACACCCGAGCGCTTTGGCCTTTTCACCATCATTGTTTTGGGCGAAGTAATCCTGGCCGCCCTCGCAGGCGCCGAGTCCGACGAGTTCGCCCGCACCGGATGGATCATCGGCCTCTTCGGCATCCTCCTCGCCTTTGCCGTCTGGTGGGTTTATTTCGATGGCGTGGGAGGAGCTGAAGCGAGGCTTCCGTCTCAGCAGGGCTATGGCTCTTATTTCATGTGGCTCTACAGCCACCTGCCCGTCCACGCCTCCATCATCATCGGCGGCATCGGAGTGAAGAAGGCCATGCAGGCCGGGATGGGCGGGGCAATGCCCACGGCGTGGCTGGCGGTCGGCGCCTGCGCAGTGTGCATGCTGTTCTTCCACCTCATCTTTCGCGCCACCTACCGCGCGGGCCGAGGGCGGGTCTTCCTCAAAACCGAAGGGCCGCACTGGGTGGTCACTGCGCTCACCTTTGCCTCGGTGGCGCTGGCCGCAGCCTTCCCTGGCGGCTGGGTCATTCTCATGGCAGCCGTCCTTTTCGGCGGGCACGTGCTCTTGGTGCTGCGAGACACCGAGCCCGACTTGGAGCCCCTCCGCCGCGGCACGCCCCCCATTTTCCGCGCCGACCAAAGCTGAGAAATTGTAAAGAGAATGTTAAGGCCGCAAAGTCAAGGCTAATATGGCCGATATGTTAGCGGCGCTCTTTGCCCTGGCTCCGATGGCCAGCCCGGCCCAGCAGGTCAGCGACTCCCTGGCCGTCACCGCCCAGCGCCTGCGGCCCGCTGGTGAGACGCGGGAATTTTATGGCCGTCCGGTCGACATGACCTTCACCCACGAAGGCCGCATCCTCTGGGTGAAAGACCGCCAGCATGTGCGCGTTTTCGACGCCGTCAGCTTCGACCAGCTCGCCGAAGCGGCCCTGCCCGGCGGCGCCTCGCTCACCGGCATCGAGCCCGGAGCCGACAACACCGTCTGGGTGACCAACGCCGCCAGCGGACTCCTCCACTTCGCCTGGGATGGCAAAGGCATCGCCCTCGCCAAAACCATCACCCTGCCCGGCAAGGAGGGCGCCTCCTTCCCCTGCGGACTGGCGGTGCGCGGAGGCCGGGCCTATGTCGCCCTCAGCCGAAACAACACCGTGGCCGAGGTTGACCTCGCCGAAGGCAAAATCCTGCGCCAGACCGAAGTCGGCGTCGCGCCCTACGACATCGCCCTCACCGCCGACAGCCTCCTGGTGAGCCTGCAGGGCGGGCTCATGCCCAGCAGCCGCGACCTCACCGCCCCCAGCGCCGGAACCGAAACCAAGATCGAGCGCAGCGGCATCGCCGCCGGTGGAGCCGTGGTCAAAGTCGGCCTCGCTTCCCTTCAGCCCGCCGGAGCCGTCCAAACCGGACTCCAGCCTTCCGAGATCCTGATGCTGCCCCAGGGCGGAGCCGTGGCCGCGAACGCCAACTCCGACTCCCTCACATTCTTCGACCCCGCCAGCATGAAGGCTCAGGAGGAGATGATCCTGAAGCCCGATTCTCGCCTGCCCTTCGGCTCCATGCCCAACGCGCTTGGGCTCAGCGCCGACGGCCGCACCCTCTATGCCTGCCTCGCGGGCAGCAACGCTGTGGCGGTGGTGGACCTCGCCACCCGAAAGGCTCGCGGGTTCATCCCCACCGGCTGGTACCCCACCGGAGTCATTGAGCGGGATGGGATGCTCTATGTGGCCAACCTCAAAGGCGTCGGCTCGCGCTCCATCCGCCGGCCCGAAGCTGAAGGCCGCAACAGCCATGACCACCGGGGCAGCATCCAGCGGCTCGGCGTGCCGGGCGGCATCCGCCTCCGCGCTTTCTCCGACCAAGTGATGCAGAACGCCCGCCTTCCCCAGGCGCTGGCCGCGCTGGAGCGGGTGGAGCGATCCACCGCCGCCCCCGTCGCCATTCCCGCCCGCCTCGGAGACGCCAGCACCATCGAGCATGTCGTCTACATCATCAAAGAGAATCGAACCTACGACCAATATTTCGGCGCCCTGCCCCAAGGCGACGGCGACCCGAACCTCTGCGTCTTCCCCGAGCCGATCACTCCCAACCACCACGCCATCGCCACCCGCTGGGGACTGCTGGACAACTACTACTGCAACGGCGTCCTGAGCGCCGACGGCCACTCCTGGGCCACCGAAGGCAACGTCACCCCCTATCTGGAGCGCGCCTTCGGCGGCTTTTCCCGCAGCTACACCTTTGGCGACGACCCCATCACCTACTCCAGCACCGGCTTCGTTTGGGATCACATCCTCATGGCCGGCCTCAGCTTCCGCAACTTCGGCGAGATGGACTACTCCACCCCGCCCGCGGGCTGGACCGTGGACAAGCTCTGGCGGAACTACAAAGATGCCAGCGACGTGGTCTTCGACCAGAACATCGGCATCGACCGCCTGCGCCGCTACTCCTCCCGCAGCTATCCCGGCTGGAACATGGGCATCCCCGACGTGCTTCGCGCCGAGCGGTTCATCGCCGAATTCCAGGAGATGAAGCGGGTCGGCTCCATGCCGAACCTCACCATCATCTATCTGCCGCAGGACCACGGCGCCGGAGCCACTCCCGGCTACCCCACCATGGCCAGCTACATGGCCGACAACGACCTCGCGGTCGGCATGATCGTCGAGGAGCTCAGCAAGAGCCCCTTCTGGCCCAAAACCGCCGTCTTCATCAACGAAGACGACCCCCAGGCCGGCTTTGACCACGTGGACGGCCACCGCTCCATCTGCCTCGTCGCCAGCCCCTATGCCGCCCGCAAAAAGGTGGTGAGCACCTTCTACAACCAGTCGAGCGTGCTCCACACCATCTGCCGCATCTTTGGCATTCCGCCTATGAACCAGCAGGTGGCCGCTGCGCCGATCATGTTCGACGCCTTCACCAGCCGCCCCGACTTCAGCCCCTACGAAGCCGTGGCCCCGCAAACCGACCGCATGGCCCTGAACCCGCCGCTCGAAGAGCTGACGGGCGAAGACCGGTGGTGGGCCGAGCAGGCCCTCACCATTCCTCTCCAGCGGCCGGGCCTAAAGAACGAGCGCCACGACGATCTGCTCAACCGAATGGTGTGGCGCGCGATGCGCGGCAATGAGCCCTATCCGGCCGAGTTTGCAGGCTATCACGGGCGCGGATTGAAGGAAAAAGGCCTGATTTTCGGCGGCGAAGACCGCGAAGACTGAAAAGCTCGCAATTACTCTATAGGGGTCTGGCGCCCGTCTTGCCGAATCAATTGCAGGGCAGCCAGGCCCTTTAGGAAGAGGACAGCGAGATGATCAATGACAGACCGGGCCGAAGCTTGGGAGCAGGGGCGTTTCACGCCGTGCTCATTCCGAGCCGGGAAGCGCTGGCCGTCATCCCCAGCCGCATGGCTAAGGAGTTCGGGGTGCTTCCTCTCTCCATCAAAGGCCGCGTGCTGGTCTGCGCCGCCCACCAAATGCTCTCAGACTTTCAGGTCGGCGAGCTGCGCCGCCAGGCCGGACGCGATGTCAAATTCGTGATGGCCAGCAGTGACGCCGTCCTGTCTGCTCTGGAGCGAGGCTACGCCGCCGCCCCTGCCGCCGAGGCCGATGACCTGGTTTTGGCCGTGGCCCAGGACAAGCGCCGCACCCGCGAACGCCTGGTGATTCACGAAAAATCCATGCGCCGTGCCCAGGCCCGCATCATCGCCGTCACCGGCGGCAAGGGCGGAGTCGGCAAAAC
>JBGSIR010000432.1:0-3696 GCA_041742415.1 Fimbriimonadaceae bacterium
ACCCCGAGCACCCGCTAGCCCAGATCGACATCGCTGACGCCGCCAAGCAGGCGCGGGGCCTGGCCGATGCCGGCGACGAGCTCTGCCGCAAGGCCTTCCGGCTTCAGACCCGAGCCCTGGGCGCTCACATCGACCAGATGATCAACACCCTCGATATGGACGCGGTGTTTATCGGCGGCGGCGGAGTGCAGGCTTCGGAGTCCTTCCGATCCTGGTTCATCGATGGAATCCGCGAAAGCGTGCCCTTCCGCCGCGAGCAGGCAGACCTTCCGATCGCCATCATCCCCGACGGCGACATGGCCGGCGCGCGCGGATCGGCGATTTATGCCATGCAGGCCATGCGCGGGCAGGCCTAAGCCGGATATCCTGCGCCCTATGGCACTTGGGGCGCTGGAACCTCACCATTCATCGGCCGATCAAGCCCTTCCCCACCTGGCTGGAGGATGGCCCCGACGGAGCACGGCTTGTCGGCATTTGGGGCAGTGCCCGCCCCATCACCGAGCTTTCGCGGGATGGCTCGTCATTTCGCGCGTCTTTGCCCCCGCAGTACGAAGGCACGGACTTTGACTTGGAATTCGAAGGCGAAGTCACCGGAGACTCCATGACCGGCCGCGCCCTCATTTGGGGTCGCGAATGGGTTCCCTTCACCGGCAAGCGCGCCCCCGAGCTGCCCGGCCATGAGCCGGAAGGCTGGAGCGAGCCGATTGATCTGCTGGCCGATGGCCTTTCCGGGTTCTGGCTTCGGTCCGCCGACGCCGCCAACCATTGGTCCATGCAGAACGGCGCCCTGGTGAATGCCGAAAAGGGCAGCGACATCGCCACCCTGCAGCGCTTCAACGACTTCCGGCTGACCGCCGAATACCACTACCCTGCCGGGTCAAACTCGGGCATCTATCTGCGGGGCCGCTACGAGGTGCAGATTGTTGACGATCATGGCCAGCTCGATTTGACGGTCCAGTCAAGCGGCGGCGTCTATGGATTCCACGCCCCGATGACCGCCGCCGTGAACCCGCCCGGCGAACTGAACCGGGCGGAGATCACCCTTTGCGGCCGCTGGGTGGAGATTGTGCTCAACGGCCACACCGTGGTCCCCCGATGCGAGATTCCCGGCATCACCGGGGGCGCGCTGGACAGCCATGAAGGCGAGCCCGGGCCGATCCTGCTGCAGGGCGACCACGGCCCGGTCACCTTCACCAAGCTGGCGGTTCAGATTCCGAGCTGAGTCCGCACGTCGCGCGGGTGATCGGTGATGATGAAGTTCACCCGCAGCGCCTTCAGGCGGTCCACTTCCTCGCCGGGCGGCACTGTCCACACAAAAAGCGGCCGCCCGGCGCGGCGAAGCACGTCGGCCAGGCCCGGCGTCACGTTGCGATACTGAAAGCCGACCGCGTCGGCGTTCAAGTCTCGGAGCGTGCGGAGCAGCTCAGGCGTCTGGCGCAGCTCAAAGCCCCGCGACGAAAGCCAGACCGTAAAGATCTCCGGCCCCAGCTCCTTCACGCGGCGCACGATGTCCTGATTGAAGCTGAAGACGATGACTTCATCCTTGATGCCGCGCCGCCGAACGCGGTCCACCACGGCCTTTTCGACTCCCACGCCCGCCTTGATTTCGATGACCAAAATGGCCTTGCCGCGCACATGGTCCAGCAGCTCGTCCAGCGTCGGCACTCCGGCGCGCTTCATTTCGGCAGCCGTCGTGGCGTCCACGCGGCCGGTGAGTTCGGTGGTGCGGTCCAGGGTGGCGTCGTGCATCACCATCGGCACGCCATCCGAGCTCATGTGGATGTCGCACTCCAGCGCCGGGGCGCCGCTCTCCCAGCCCAGCCGGAAAGCCTCCAGGCTGTTCTCCGGCGCATAGGCAGCCGCCCCTCGGTGGCCGACGATGTTGGTGCGGTCAAAGCTGGCGGCGATGATCTGAGGCGTCTGAGGCATAGCGGCCAAAGTGAGGGCAAGGAGCGCGGTCACAGAGCCAAGTCTGGCGCCATTTTGGGAGGCAAAGCGGTCAAGAGTCTCAATCTCTCTTCACCTGTCCCAGGCTTAACACTCCCTTAACAATTGTGCCCCACGATTCCGCATGCCATGCAAAAGGCATTTACATTGATTGAGCTGCTGGTGGTCATCGCCATCATCGCAATTCTTGCTGCAATCCTCTTCCCCGTCTTTGCCCAAGCTAAGGCCTCTGCCAAGCAGATCAGCGCCCTGAGCAACCTGAAGCAGACGGCTACGGCCCAGATTCTCTACAACTCTGATTATGACGGTGTCGTCGGACGAAAGTGGTGGGAGCTGCATGTTGACCTGCTTCCCTACACCAAAAACATTGACATTTTCACCGACCCGGCTTCCAGCGCTCCCAAGCCGTACAAGCGCGTCTTTCCGGTGGTGGTTTTCACCGATCATATCGGCGGAAGCACTGGCAATCCCAGCGTCCTGAACGGCGAGTTCTATACCAACGTTCCGATGAACGTCACCAACGCCGCTGGCTCCTGCTCCACCATTCGCCCCTGCCTTTTCGGGCAGATCTCTCGAAATGATGAGCTGATCCACAACTTCGGCTTCGCCGGCAACCAAGGCGGCGTCACCAACTCCAGCTCGAACGAATCCACCTGGGAGTCAACCTCGGACAAGATCCTCTTCAGCTTTGCCAATGACGGCGCCGGCGACGACGACGCCAACGACTATGACAATGACAACGCTGCCTATTTTGAGCCGGGCGGCACGAATTGGAACGAGATCTTTGCCCAAGTGGCCAAGCGCCACAACGGCGGCGCGCCCTTTGCCATGCTGGACACCAGCGCCAAGTGGCGAAAGAAGGAATGGATGGAGTCGATGGACGGCAAGCTCGCCCTCAACCCGGCCTGCGCCGATGTGCCGAACAACGTGGGCTGGAGCACCAACCCCGCCAGCGCCGGCTTCTGCGACTTCCGCCCCTGAGCCTGGCCAGACACAAGAAAGCCCCTTCCCGCGCTGGGAAGGGGCTTTCTTTGTTTCAGTCGGTGAGCGCGGCGATGCCGGGGAGGACCTTGCCTTCCAGCAGCTCCAGGCTGGCTCCGCCGCCCGTGCTCACGTGGGTCATCTTCTCGGAGAAGCCCATCTGGGCGACCGCCGCCGCGGAGTCTCCGCCGCCCACCACGGTGAGCCCTTCGCTCTCCGCCATTGCCTGCGCCACCGCCTGGGTTCCGCCGGCGAAGGGCGCCATCTCAAACACTCCCATCGGGCCGTTCCAGAGCACCGTGGCGGCCGATTTGATCTCGGCGGCAAAGGCGGCGCTGGTTTCGGGGCCGATGTCGGCGCCCTCTTGGTCAGCGGGAATCGCGTTCACCGAAGCGACGGCGGTCGAGGCTGTGGGCGAAAGCTCGGCGGCGATCACCACGTCGGTCGGCAGCACAATCTTGTCGCCATGCTCGGCCATGAGCCCCGCCACATAGTCCAGGCTGGACGAATCGAGCAGCGACTTGCCGATCTCCATGCCCTTCGCTTTGAAGAAGGTGTAGGCCATGCCGCCGCCGATGAGGAGCTTGTCCACCTTGGGCAGGAGCGAATCAATAACCTGGATCTTGTCCTTCACCTTGGCGCCGCCCATGATGGCGACAAACGGGCGGCTCGGCGAATCGAGCAGGGGCTGCAGGTGGAGCAGCTCCTTTTCGATGAGCAGTCCGGCGGCGCTGGGCAGCAGGCGGGCAACGCCTTCGGTGGAGGCGT
>JBGSIR010000433.1:0-4511 GCA_041742415.1 Fimbriimonadaceae bacterium
CGTCGAGCCGCCGCCGACGGTGCGATTGGATATTTGGGGCCGCGGGGTGGAAAGGGACTTTGAGTTCGCCAGCTCTCTTCCGGGCATCGCCGCCTTGCACCGCGTAGCCCAGCGCACAGGCTTGCCTCTGAGTTCGGATGGCCGGGTATCGGGCATTTGGCAGGGAGCGCCCATCGTGCTGGAAGCGGTGGACGAGGCGAACGGAAGCACCGTCATCCTGCGCCTTCCCCGTGCCCGCCGGTGGCGCCTGCGCATGTCCTGTCTGCTGGCCCCGCTGCTCACGATTCCCTACTGGATTCCCGCCTTTGCCCCCCTCTACCTTGTGGCGGGACGAGAGATCACACCTGTTTTGGCCTGGGCCACGGTGGCGGGCGGTTTGTGGTGGGCCGTTGGCCGCCTGGAGGCCCGCCGGCTGGCAAGAGCGGCGGCGGGAGTCAAATCCATTCTAAAAACTCAGGCTCCGCCCCTGCTTCATCCCGCCCAGGTTGGGGCAGAATAAGGCCATGAGTCAGCTGGAGCTCACCGAAGAGGAAGCGGCGGCGGTCTTGGCCAATGCCCTTCGAAGCGAGGCGGAGGCGGGCCGCAAGGTGAGCCAGGCCGAGCTCTTGAGCATTGCGCGCGAAGCCGGTCTGATCGAATCCGCCGTTCTGGATCAACTCGCCCAGCTCAGGGATCAATCCCCCCCGGCCTCGATTGAGGGCGCCGACGATCTAGGCCCCCTCCCGGCTCTGCTCCCCATGACTCCGCAGCAGGCTGTGGCCCTGCTGACGGAAACCGTGGAAGTCACCCAAATGACAAGCACGGCACTTGGACTGGAATGCACCCTGCGGCTGGGCCGCCAAAAGCTGCGCGCCCGGTTTGAGCCCGCAAGCGGCGGCTGCATCGTGCGGCCGGTGCCAAAGGACGCCGTCCTGCTGACCTGGCGGCGAATTGCTGCCATAGCCATCGGATTGATAGCCTTGGGTCCGATGTTGGAAATCCTTGCCATGCCGTCTCATCAGGATCCTGGGCCCCGGGCTCTCGCTCTGCTCTTGTTCACTTCTTTGCTGGTTTTCCTGGCGCTCAAGCTGCCGATGCCGATGGCCCGCACGAGCCAGAGCCGAGATCGCAAGAGCCTTCAGGTGATCATTCGGGCAGCCTTTGGCCGGGAGGTCTTCTCGGAAGATGCCTCTCGGTCCCGTTGGGATACCCGGGATTGACCACAATCCCTGCCATGCCGACCTACGTTTACGAATGCCGAACCTGCGGCGTGGTGAAGGAAGTGCAGCAGCGCATCACCGAAGACCCGCTCAAGGACTGCGACTGCGGGGCGCTGGGCCAGCTTCGCCGCGTCATTCAGCCGGTGGGCATCGCCTTCAAGGGCTCGGGATTCTATGTGAACGACGGCGCGGGCAAGGCTGCTCCGGCCAAGCAGGCGGAATCCAAACCCGCCGAGCCCGCCGCCCCGGCTGCCCCGGCCACTCCGGCTGCCGAATAAGCGCCCCGAATAACTCTCGGGGAGCCAAAGGCGGCATACTAGCCAAGACCTCGTCATGGAAGCCGCGGCCCCCAAAAAGCACCCGAATCCGCTGACCTACGTGATTCCCCTGTATTTCATGCAGGCGATTCCGGTCTTTCTGGTTCAAGACGTCAGCAAAACGATCTTCAAGGACTTGGGGGTCGGCAACGAGCAGATCGCCACCTGGACGGCGCTCATCGCCCTGCCGTGGTCGTTCAAGCTCCTCTGGGGGCCCATCGTGGAGCTCAACTCCACCAAGCGGAACTGGACCACCATCTGCCAGCTCCTCATCGCGGCCTGCATCATTGGCAGCGCCGTCGCGCTCCAGAATCCCGATTTCTTTGGCGTCACCTTGGCCGTGCTGGCCGTCACCGCCATCTTCAGCGCCACCTGCGACATCGCCACCGACGGCTACTACCTGCTCTCCACCAGCCGTGCGCAGCAAAGGTTTTATGTCGGATGGCTGTCCACGATGTTCCGGCTGGGCCGGCTCTTTGCCACGGGCGGCATCGTCATTCTGGCGGGCTGGCTGGCCGAAAATGGGTTCCAAAAGAACACAAGCTGGCTCATTGCCCTAAGCGCCCTGGCGGTGGTCTATGGCCTCGGCGCCGTCGGCAACCGCTTCTTCCTGCCTCGGCCGCCAAAAGATGAGCCCGGCGTGCAGCCGCCCGCCGCCATCCGCCGCGACGTCGGGCGCACTCTCCTCATCGTTCTGGCCTTCGCCTGGTTCTATTGGGGCTTCCGCCATGTGGTGGGGCTGGTGGGCCACGTGCTCAGCTTCATCCCCGCGGTGCGCTCCTGGAGCCTCGACGTGCCCGACATGCCGCTGGACATCCTCGGCATCACGGTGTTTCAGGGCAATGGCCTGGTGGTCTTTGCCATCGCCGCCGCGCTCGGCATCATCATCGGCCTGGGCATCTTCCAAGCGCTGCAAAAGAGCCTCGCCGGGACATCGTTGGGCTCCTCGTTCAGCTCATTCTTTGGCCAAAAGGACATCTTCCGCATCCTCGCCTTCGTGCTCTTCTACCGCTTCGGCGAAGTGATGCTGAGCGCGACCGTTCCGCTCTTTCTCCAGGACAAAAAGGACGGCCCCGACGACCCGACCATGGGCCTGGGCTTCTCGGTGCAGGAAGTCGGCATCGTCAACGGCGCCTGGGGCGTCATCGGCATTGTGCTGGGCGGCATCATCGGCGGCATCTTCATCTCGAAGATCGGCCTCAAGCGCAGCTTCTGGATTCTCGCTGCGGCGATGAACGTGCCGAACCTGCTTTACCTGCTGGCCGCGCTCATTCCGCCGCTCCAGACCGTGCCGATCCTTGCGGGCTTCATGTTCTTTGACCAGTTCGGCTATGGCTTTGGGTTCGCGGGCTATCTCATCTGCCTGCAGGCCATCGCCCAGCGGAATCCGCAGTTCACGACGGCGCACTACGCCATCGCCACCGGCATGGGCGGCTTTCTTATCGCTCTGGCCGGAACACTGGCGGGAACCCTGATGGCCACGCTGGATTTCTGGGTGATCTTCGTCATCGTGCTGGTCTTTGCCATTCCCTGCCTGCTCACCATTCGGCTCATCCCAGTGGACGAGACCGAAGGCATCGAAGTGCGAAACACCGACTTGGCCGACTGACGCCCGGAGCGCCCGATCGGCCATGCTTGAGGCATGAAGCAGTGGATCGTGTGCCTTTTGGTCGGCGGGGGAGCCGGAGCGCTGAGCGGGATGTTCGGCATCGGCGGGGGCATCCTGGTGGTGCCCGCGCTGGTGGCCTTCCTGGGCTACTCGCAGCACAAGGCCCAGGGCACCGCGCTGGCCATGATGCTCATCCCCATCGGCGTGGCCCTGAGCGTGGCGAACTATTGGCGCGAAGACAAGGAGAACATTCAGATCCTGTCGGCGCTCATCCTGCTCATAGGCTTTGTGGCCGGGTCTCAGCTCGGCTCGGGATTCAGCCTTTCGCTCGACCCGAAGGTGGTGCAGCGGTCGTTTTCGGTGTTTTTAGTCGCAGTGGCGGTCTACATGTGGATCAAGGCGGGCTGATCGGCTCGTAGGACGAAACTGTGATGCGCCGCGCCTTCACCCTCATCGAGCTTTTGGTGGTCATTGCGATCATCGCCATCCTCGCGGCCATCCTCTTTCCGGTCTTCACTTCGGCCCGAAAGGCGGCCTGGAAGAGCCACGACCTCTCGAACTTCAAGCAGCTCGGCATGGGCCTGCAGATGTACCTGGGCGACTACGACGACCGCATCCCCGACCGCCGCGACCTCAAGTCGGCCTATCCGGGCGGCCTGAGGCCCTGGACAAGCTGGCCCGCCTCCGACCCCCGTTCAGGCTGGGCCGTTGACGTGTTCCACCCCTACATCAAGAACGACCGCCTGCTGGAAAGCCCCCTCGCCCGCAGCGCCTTTCGCGGCACGCCGCAAGTGGAGCAGCAGGCCGAGCACGGACTGAGCAATATCTGGATGTGGCGCTTTGACCAAGTCGCCGACCCCGTTCCGCAGGACAACCTCTGGGGCAAGACTCCCGACCAGGGCGTGGCCGACCTGATCGCCGCCGCCAGCCCCTTCATCGGCATCCCCGATGGCCCCTCCGACGTGGAGCTGGCCGTGACCCCCTACTTCCCGCGCACCATCCCCAGCGTGGAGGCCGGGCTGCGCGGCAAGGGGTCGGTGGATGGCGGCCGGGTGCGCCTCTTCCTGGACACCCACGCCAAGTTCCTGCGCGATCCGAGGGTCAACTAGCCGCGAAGCCGGGGACCGGTGATCAGCCGGACTCCGGGGCGGTTGAGCACGTAGCTCCATATCCACTGGAGAAGCACCAAAACCTTGGAGCGAAAGCCCACCAGGTAGAGGATGTGGACAACCAGCCAGAGCAGCCAGGCGGCAAACCCCTTGACGGGGCGCCCAAAAATGACCCCCACGGCGCGCGAGCGGCCAATGGTGGCCATCGTTCCTTTGTCGAGATATCGGAACGGGCGGGTGGCGCGATATTATGGGGATGGTGGCTCCAGCGGGCCCG
>JBGSIR010000434.1:0-7880 GCA_041742415.1 Fimbriimonadaceae bacterium
GGCTGGACGTGGCCGAAGCCGTGCGCCGGGCCGGACGGCTGAGCCTTATCGAATCCGGCGCCGAACTCGATTGCCGCCCGGAAGTGTTTGGTGATGTGATTTTGGGGCGGCGTGATGCCGGCTACAGCTACCATCTTTGCGTGGTTTTGGACGACGCGGCGCAGGAGATCACCCTGGTGACCCGGGGTGATGATCTGGCCCCTTCGGCGCATCTGCATCGGCTTCTGCAGCACATGCTGAGGCTGCCAGTGCCGGAGTGGCGGCACCACCGGCTGGTGCGCGATGAGCAGGGAAAGCGCCTTGCCAAGCGGCACGACGCTCTTTCGATCCGATCGCTGAGGGAGTCCGGTGTTAGTCCCGCGGGGATCCTTGAGATCGCCGCTCGGGCATGAGATGAGTCGTCTCGATGCGGCGGATGACGCGGGTCGCCGAGCGCATGACGATGGACTCTGTCAGCGCTTCGCCGCGCTTGAACCGAACGCCCTTTAGCAGGTCGCCGCTGGTGACGCCGGTAGCGGCAAAGATCACCGGTCCCTTGGCAAGGTCTGAGGTGTGAAGCACCCGCTCGGGGTCGCCATCAATCATCTGCTCGGCGCGATGGCGCTGGCTGTCGTTGGTGAACCTGAGCCGGGCCTGCATTTCTCCGCCAGCGCAGAGGACCGCGGCGGCGGTGATGACGCCTTCCGGCGCGCCGCCGATGCCCATGAGGCCATCAACGCCGCTTTCCGGGTCCAGTGCGGCGATGGCGACGCTGAGGTCTCCATCTGGCACGAGATGCACTCGACAGCCCGTCTCGCGCAGCTCGGCAATCACGGCGTCGTGGCGAGGCCGCTCCAGGATGCCGATGATCAGCTCATCCACGTCCTTGCCCAGCGCCTTGGCCATGAGGCGGGCGTTGACGCGGGGCGGCAGGGTGATGTCCACAATGCCCGCGCACTCGGGGCCCACCACCAGCTTCTCCATGTAGCAGTCAGGAGCGTGAAGCAGGAAACCATCGTCTTCAAGAGTGGCGGCGAGGACGGCGATGGCGTTGGGAGTGCCATTGGCGCAGAGATTGGTGCCCTCAAGGGGGTCCACCGCGATCTGCACTTTGGCGCCGCTCCCCGAGCCGAGCTGCTCGCCGATGAAGAGCATGGGAGCCTCGTCCCGCTCGCCCTCGCCGATGACGATGGTCGCGGCCATCTCCATCCCGTTGAGCTCGCGGCGCATGGCCTCGCAGGCAGATTGGTCGGCCGCATCGCGTTCGCCTTTGCCGACCCAACGGCTGCTGGCGAGTGCGGCGGCTTCGGTGACGCGCAGAAAGTCGAGATTTTTGAAGGGGTCCACGTTGACTCCGCTTCGGAGCCTACCAGCCGGAGGCGCGGGCTCAGAGCCGGGAGTCCGGCCCTGAGCAGGACTCCTTACCCCTTGATGCCCGTGACGGCGATGCCCTGAATGAACAGCCGTTGGGCAAAGAAGAAGAGAATGAGCACCGGTCCGAGCACGATGAGCGAAGCCGCCATGAGCAGGTTCCAGGGCGTTCCCCCGGCCTGCGACTGGTACGCCTGGAGGCCGAGCGCAAGGGTGAATGACTTCTGATCCTGCAGGTAGAGAAGCGGCCCGATGAAGTCGTTCCAGGCGCCATTGAAGCTGAAGAGCGCCACGACGGCCAGGGCGGGCTTTGAAAGCGGAGCGATGATCTGCCAGAAAATCCGCCACTCGCTGCAGCCGTCGATGCGGGCGGCTTCGCTCAGCTCGTTGGGAATGGATCGGAAGAACTGGCGAAGCAGATAGATGCTGAATGCCGAGCCGAAGAACGCCGGAACCCAAAGCGGTCGGAACGTTCCCACCCAGCCGAACCGCTGAAAGAGGTCGAAAAGCGGCACCATGAGCACCGGGAAGGGCACCATCATTGTTGCGAGAGTCAGACCGAAGGCCACCTCGCGGCCGGGCCATTTGAGACAGGCAAAGCTGTAGCCGACGAGAGCGTTTGAGATGACCGTTCCCGCAACAATCAGCAGCGTCAGGGCGATGGTGTTAAGGCCGTACTGCAGGAATGGGGAGTAGCCGAGGGTGTCTGAGTTGTAGTTGAAGGCTTCTTGGAAGTTGCCCCATTGGAACTCAGAAGGGATCCATTGCGGCGGGTTCACCATCGTCTCATCCAAGGGCTTGATCGCCGTGGAGAGCATCCACAAGAGCGGGAAGACGAAGGCCACCGAGAGCAGGATCAGGACGGCATGAATGCCGGCCGTCTGAAGCATTTGGCGGGTCGAAAGACTCTGTGGCTTAGCCATTAGGAATAGTGGACTCCCTTGTCCGAAAGCTTGATGGAAACCATCGTGAGGGCAAAGATCATGAGGAACATCACCCAGCCCATGGCGCTGGCATAGCCCATCCGCTGGTTCACAAAGGCGCTGTCCCAGAGGTACATCGCAAAGAAGTAAGTGGCCCGGTCAGGCGCGCCGCCGGGGAACATCACATAGGGAAGCGCGAACACCTGCAGCGAACCGATGATGCCCATGATGAGATTGAACTGGATGACCGGCGAGAGAAGCGGCAGCGTGACCAACCAAATCTTGCGGAATGGACCTGCGCCATCGAGCTCTGCCGACTCATAGAGCGAAACGGGCACGTTTTGCAGGCCAGCCAAATAGATGACCATCGCGTTCCCGACTCCCCAAAGGCTCATGACGACCAGGGCCGGCTTCGACCAGTTGGCGTCGCTCAGCCAGAGCGGGGGATTGGATATCCCAATCCCCTTCAATGCAATATTGATGATGCCGTAGTCGCCATTGAACAGCCAAAGCCAAAGCATGGCCAGCGAGATCATCGGCACCAACGAAGGCACATAGAAGATCGCACGATACAGCGAAAGGCCTTTGACTTGATTGTTCAGCAGCAGCGCGAGGCTGATGCCGAAGATCATCGAAAGAGGCAGCGAAAAGGCCGCAAAGCTGAAGGTGTTGACCAGCGACTTGTGGAACAGCTCATCCTTGAAGAGGTCAATGTAGTTGTCGAAGCCCACCCATACCGGCGCATTCAGCGTGTTGTAGTCGGTGAGGGAGAGGTAGAGCGCCTGAAGCAGCGGGTAGGCGAGAAAGACGCAGAAGCCGATGATCCAAGGTGAGGCGAAAGCGAGCCCGGCAATGGTCTCTTTGCTGGCCTTCTTCATGCCCCGTTCTCCTTGGCCATGGCCTCACGGGCGCGGCGAATCCTGAGCTCTTTTTCGAGCAGAGGCTGCAGGCGCTCTTGAGCCCGGTTGAGCCGTTCTGTGACATTGACCAGCTCAGGGCCAGAGATGGCTTCGTAGACGGCGTTCATTTCTCCTTGGATTTCTGGCCACATGGAAAGCTTCACCGGGGCAAAGGCGGCTTCGTTAAAGGCCTGAGCGTGGAAAAGCTTAATTTGTGGGTTCTTGTGATTAGCCCAGAACTCATCACTCACCTTTACGAGGGGAGTGTGTTTGGCCTGTCCGGTGCAGAGCAGCTCCATGCCTTCCTGTGACTGAACGTACTTGATGAACTCCCAAGCCCCTTCAACATTCTTGGCCCCACGGGGAATGATGAGAATGTCCATATCCACAAAGGTAAAGCCCTCCATCTCGGGCTTGCTTGCTGGGTGAGGGAAGGGCGCCGCCCGCCAGTCGAGATCGGGGTTGTGCATTTGGATGAAGTTGGCCATCCAAACCCCCTGCAGCACGGATGACACAGTCCCTGACATGAAGCCGTTCTGGGGGGAATCGAAGGTTCCCAAACCGCCTTTGAAGTTAGAGACAGCGCCGGGGCCGATCTCTCGGTGATATTTCTGAACCCATTCATAGGCCTCAATCATCTCGGGGCTGTTCAGGAGCAGCTTATCGCCACCGTCCCAGTACTTGGCGCCAAAGAGCGCGCCAAAGCCGAAGTTCCACCAGCCTGGCTCGTTCGGCAAAAAGCCGGCCTTCTGCAGCTTGCCGTCGGCCGTTTTCTTGTTCAAGGCAAAGGCAATCTTGTCGAACTCTTCCAGAGTTTTAGGAGGGTTGTCGGGGTCAAAGCCTCCGGCGCGCCAGTCGGCGGCATTGTAGTGCAGCGCCGTCGTGGCCGGAGTGCTGGGAAAAGCGATGTGGCGGTCTTCATAGCGCCCCATCTCCCAATAGGCTGGGATGTAGTCTTCGGCTCGAATGCCGTCACGCTCAATCAAATCATCGAGCGGCCGGGCCAGGCCGAGCGCGCCGTATTGGGCCATCTGAGCCCCAAAGAGTCCAGCAACATCAGGTGGAATGCCTCCGCTGGTGGAGAGCAGAACCTTGTTGGTGATGCCGCTCACCGAGAGCATGTCAACAAAGTACTTGTCCTGGCTCTCGTTGAACTTGTTGACCACTTCGCGCATGGCCTGTTCTTCAAAGTTGGTCCACTTCTCCCAATAGGTGATGCGGATTCTTCCTTCCGGCGCCGGCTCGGGCTTGGCCACCTGTTCGGTGTGCCCGATGGACAGGAAGAAGACCACCGCCAGCAGCGCTGCCACGGCCCAGGTGATTCGGTTCATAAATTGTGCTCCGCAGGATACACGAGGATCATGCGCTTTGCCACTCGACGAGCGGAAGCTCCATGGGCGTGTTCACGTCTGGGTTGTGAGGCATGACGCGCACAACGTAGCCGCGATGACCGGCTTCGCCCGCGCTGATTTCAGCTTGGAAGTGTCCCGGCTCGCCCGCAGACATCTCGGTGAACTCCAGATCCGTCAGCTCTCGCCCCCGACCGACTCGGCCAGAGAGCACTTGAACGCGGACATCCTGCGGCGTCAGCTCGCCCAGCTCAATCCTGGCTTCGACCCGGATGCGCTGACCTGCGGAATTGCGGGCGGCGGCGGTGTCGGTGGTCGAAATGACCTTGACCTTGCTCCATTGGCTGGAGATGCGGTCGCGCCAGGCCAGGGCAGCCTTCGCACGGGCGAGGCCGTTTTCCTTAAGCGCGGAAAAGGCCGTGTGCGCGGGCATGTAGTGGTTCTCGGCGTATTCGCGCACCATGCGGTCGGTGCTGAATTCAGCGGGCAGCACACGCAGGCTGGCCTGCACCATCTCCATCCACTGCCGCGGCACGCCTTGGCTGTCTCGCTGATAGAACTTGGGAATGACTTCATGCTCCAGCACGCTGTACATGGAGAGCGAATCAATCCAGTCCTGCTGGTCATGGTCGTCGCTCTGGGTGCGGTCGCCGATGGCCCAGCCCACTTCGGGGGTGTAGCCTTCATCCCACCAGCCGTCCAAAATGGAGCAGTTGAGGCCGAGGTTGGGACCGACCTTCATGCCGCTTGTGCCGCTGGCCTCCATGGGGCGGCGCGGGTTGTTCAGCCACACGTCCACGCCATGCACCAGCTCGCGGGCCACGGCCATGTCGTAGTCCTCCACAAACAGCAGGCGATTTTCGATGCCATTTTCGCGGGTGAAGCGGATGATCTCCTGGATGAGCCGCTTGCCGCCTTCGTCGCGGGGGTGAGCCTTGCCGCTGAAGACGAACTGAACGGGCCGCTCCTCGTTGGTGAGCATCTTCATGATGCGGTCGCGGTCGCTGAAGAGCAGCGTGGCGCGCTTGTAGGTGGCAAAGCGGCGGGCAAAGCCGATGGTGAGCGCCTTGGGGTCCAGCAGGTTCTCGGTCTCCACGGGGCCGGCGTAGGGGCGGTGGGCCAGCTGCTTGGCTTTGACGTGGCGGCGCATAAAGGCCACCATCTCGGCGCGGGAGGCTTCACGGGCTTCCCACAGCTCCTCCACCGGAATCTCGGCGGCCTTGTTCCACAGCTCGGGGTCGGCCATGTTCTCGCGCCAAGCACCTCCGACGTGCTTGTCCAGCAGGCCCGCCATGCGCGAGCCGAGCCAGGTGGCGGTGTGGATGCCGTTGGTCACCGGAACAACCGGCACTTCATCGACCGGAAAACTGGGCCAGCGGCTGGCGAACATTTCGCGGCTTACCCGGGCGTGGAGCTTGGCCACACCGTTCACGTGGTTGGCGTTCTCCATCGCCAGCACGGCCATGTTAAACAGCTCGTTCTGATCGTCGGGGTTGATGCGTCCGTAGCGCAGGAACTGCTCAAAGGGCAGGCCCAGGTCGCTGACCATGCGGCTGAGATGGCGCTCCAGCAGCGGGCGGCTGAATTTGTCAAATCCGGCGGGGACGGGGGTGTGGGTGGTGAAGCAGTTGCCGGCCACCACGCACTGGCGGGCGGTGCGGAAGTCGCAGCCGTGCTCCTGGATGAAGTGGCGCAGGCGCTCCAGCGTGAGGAAGGCGGCGTGGCCCTCGTTCATGTGGCAGACGGTGGGAGCCATGCCGAGCTTGACCAGGGCGCGATAGCCGCCGATGCCGAGGATGGTCTCCTGGCGGATGCGCATCTCCTCGTCGCCGCCATAAAGCGTGTCGGTGATGTCCTGGTCGGCAGGCTGGTTTTCCAGGATGTTGCTGTCCAGCAGGATCAGCGGCACTCGCCCGACTTGGGCGCGCCAGATTTGGCAGGTGACGCTGCGGTCGGGGAAGTCGATGGAGACATGCACCGGCTGATCGTCTTCGCCGCGCACCAGGGTGAGGGGCATGTTGTGGAAGTCGTAGTCGGGATAGCGCTCCTGCTGCCAGCCGTCGGGCGTGAGCATCTGGCGGAAATATCCCCGGGCATAGAGCAGGCCGACTCCGCAGAGCGGAACGCCGAGATCGCTGGCTGCCTTCAGGTGGTCTCCGGCGAGGATGCCGAGGCCGCCGGAGTAGTTGGGGAAGGATTCGTGGATGCCGAATTCCGCGCAGAAATAGGCGATGCGGGCGTCTTTTTGGTCCGGATAGGCGCGGTCGTGCCAGGTCTCCCGAGTCATGTAGGCCTCCAGGTCGTCCACGCACGCCTGCATCCGGGCCAGGAAGACTTTGTCCTGCGCCAGGGCGGTCAGGCGGTCGGAGCTGAGTCCGTTGAGCACCAGGATGGGGTTGTGGCCGGTGGCCTCCCAGGCGTCGGGGTCGAGGTCGCGGAAAAGCTCCTGCTCGGCCAGGTCCCACGTCCACCGCATGTTCGTGACCAGCCCCCGCAGCGGCGCCAAGGCCTCCGGCAGCTCATGGACCACTTCAAATGACCGGGCATAGTGCAGAACGCGCATCGCCCTGGATTATGCCGCGCCCGGAGCCCTGGGCGCCGGGTTTAAGAATTCGAATTCATCAGCCGACTGGCCAGCCGCGCTTTTGCTTCCGGCCACTCGTCCGCCAGGATCGAAAAGTAGGCGGTGGTGCGGCGGGAGCCGTCGGGGAGGGGCATGATGGAGCGGAGGGCGCCTTCGGGGACGGCGCCGAGGCGCTGGATGGCTCGGCGGCTGCGCTGGTTTCGGGCGTCGCACTTCAGGGTCACCCGTTGGATGCCTCGGGCTTCGAAGGCCTCGGTGAGGGTGAGCATCTTGATGGCGGGGTTGACGGACGTCCCGCGCGACGAGGGCACAAGCCAGGTGTGCCCGATTTCGATCACGCTGTTCGCGCGGTCGTTGATGAGAAAGGCGGTCGTGCCAAGGGCCTCTTCGCCGCGCCGAATCATCCACGGCTCTTCGCCTCTTTCCAACCGGCCCTGAATAAAGGAGGCGAGGCCATCGGCTGTCCAGGGCGAGGGGGCGGCGGGGAAGAATTCGTACTGCTCGGGCCGCGAGACCGCGAACAGCGCTTCGGCGTCGCCGGGAACAAGGGGCGAAAGGGTCAGCCCAAACCCGCTCAAGGTGACGCTCATTTCTGCATAATGGCGGCAGTGCCCGATTTGGATCAAGAGATGACCGACCTTCTCGCGCTGATGGACGAGTTCCATCTGGACGAGGCGAGCCTGGCCGGCGACGATTGGCGAATCTTCTTCTCCCGCCTTGCCCCCTCGGCGGGTGCGGTGGCGGCGGCTCCTGCGGCCGCATCCGCCCCGGCGGC
>JBGSIR010000435.1:0-2642 GCA_041742415.1 Fimbriimonadaceae bacterium
GCCCGCGACGCCGAAGCGGCTCTGCGAGACATCGAGGCCCTCATTGCCAGCCGAGGCCAGCAGGAGGCCAGTGTCGACCAGATCTCCACACAGCTTCGAGACGGCCAGCGCCTGCTGGGTGAAACCGAAATCCGCGCCCCCGTGGCCGGCGTCGTCACCCGGCGCTTTGTGCAGGTCGGTGAGCTGGTGAACGCCCTGAGCAGCTTCAGCCCCGGCACCGCGATCCTCCGCATCGAAGACCGCTCTTCGATGAAGGTGAACCTGGAAATCAACGAAATCGACATTGCTGCTCTTGAGCTGGGCACGTCGGCACAGGTGAAGATCGATGCCTTCCCCGGTGAGAGCATTGCCGGTGAGGTCACCAAGATCAGCCCCGCCAGCACCTTCACGCTCCAGCAGGACGTGAACGCGGTGGGCTCCAGCGACCAGGTGGTGAAGTATTCGCTTGAGGTGACTCTGGCGAACGCCGACCCCAAGCTGCGAAGCGGCATGTCGGCGCAAGTCACCATCGTCACGCTTCGCAAGGAGAACGTGCTGCGGGTGCGCACCGAGTTTATCGGCGGCAAGCCGGGCGAGCGGCGGTTTGTGGCCAAGGTCACCGGAGAAGCCAAGAAGGAGGGCGAGGCGCCCCCCACCGAGGAGCAGACCATCGAAGTCGGCATCACGGCCGGCGCCTTCACCGAGATCCTGAGCGGAGTTGAAGCCGGCACAAAGGTCGCCCGGCCCGACACCAGCTTCCCCGAGCGTCGAGGCCTTGGCCCGGGCAGCGGCGGAGGCGGCGACGGCGAAGGTGAAGAGGACGGCGAAGAAGGCGGCGGCGGAGGCTAAGCGATGAGAGGCCTCTTCGAAGCCTTCCGCATCGCCCTCACGATGCTGATGATGCACAAGCTGAGGGCGTTTCTCACGATGCTCGGCGTCATCATCGGCGTCATGGCGGTGAGCCTCATCATCATCGCCGTCAACGGCTTCAAGCAGTACATCGAGACCGCATTCCAAGGCTTCGCGGCCGATGGAATCTATGTGATCTATGACCCCGGCAGCCGAGGCCGGGGCCAGAGCCTGAGCGACCTGGAGGGCGTGAACGACGAGATCCGCAACTATCTCATAGAATCCAGCACCAAGGTCACCACCATCACCGGCATCCTGGAGACGGGCTCATTCAACGTGACCGCCGCCGGGGAAGAGCTGCAGGGAGTGCGCACCAGCGGCATCGACCCGCAGAGCTATGAGCTCATCGAGCAGACGATCCTGCGCGGCCGTCTCCTCACCGAAGCTGACCTGGCGGCCATGAGCAACGTCGCCGTCATCAGCAAGGATGTCGAGACCGAGCTTTTTGGCGAAGGCAAGGGTCTGGGCGAGCTGCTTCAAGTGAGGGGCATCACCCTTGAGGTGGTTGGAGTGATCGACACTCCCAGCCAGATCGGTCCCCCGAACGCCAAGTCGCTCGACATGCCCCTCACCACCGCCCAAAACAAGTGGATCGGCGGCGAGAACTACAGCTATCTGCTGGCCCGCGCCGCGCCCGGGGTGCCGGTGGAGGAGGCCATGGACGAGCTTTGGAACCTTCTGATGATCCGCACCGAAGGCCGCAGCGTGTTCCGCGTGGACTCTAACGAAAGCGTTCTCGGAATTTTCAACAATATTCTGAGCGGCATTGGCATTGTGCTGGGCGGCATCGCGGCGCTTTCGCTGCTGGTGGGCGGCATCGGCATCATGAACATCATGCTGGTCAGCGTCACGGAGCGCACCCGCGAGATCGGGCTCCGCAAGGCGGTGGGCGCCCAAAAGTCGTCCATTCTCACCCAGTTCCTCATCGAAGCGGGCATGCTGTCGCTCATCGGCGGGCTCATTGGCATTGCCATTGCCTATGGCCTTGGGCTGCTGCTCAGCTACGGCACGGTCATGGCCAAGTTTCCCGATGAAAACGGCCTCCAAGCCGCGTTTCCGCTGATGGAGGCCGGCTTAGCGGCCGCGTTCTCGGCGGCCATCGGCATGGTGTTTGGTTTCTTCCCGGCGCTGCGGGCGGCTCAGCTCAGCCCGATCGAAGCGCTGCGGTACGAATAACGGCTCAGCTCGTAGGCGCCGGGCCGGGTCCGGCGCCTACGATGTCGGCGGCGGTCTGCAGCACGATGGCCGGGTCGGCCTTGGCCTTGTTCAGGCAGGCTTCGCAGCAGAAGTAGTAGCGCACGCCTTCGATGTCGGCGTGGGCGACGGCGTCTTCGACATTGGCGATCACCACGTTCATGATAGGGCAGAGCGCCCGGCCGCCTGCGTTCACAAAGACCTTCGCGGCCTCTTCGGTGGAGTTGAACGAGGCCGTGACGGCGGGCTTGGCGTCGCCGCCCTCCGCCGCTGGCTCAAGAGTGCAGCCCAGGGCCAAAAAGGCGAAGAGAATGACGAAGACGGCAGGCTTCATGACGGCCTATTCTACGTCCATCGCCCCCCGCGCATGGGCTGGGGAGCGTAGAATCGCAGGCGATGGTCACCTTCACCGAACTCATCCGCCGCCTGAACGAATTCTGGGCGGGCCAAGGGTGCGCCATCCTTCAGCCCTACGACATCGAGATGGGCGCGGGCACCATGCACCCGGCCACGGTGCTCGGCTCGCTGGGGCCCGACCCGGTGATGGCCGCCTATGTGCA
>JBGSIR010000436.1:0-6988 GCA_041742415.1 Fimbriimonadaceae bacterium
CGTGGCGGCCTGCGTCGAGGCCAAGAAGCCGCTCTTTGTGGAGAAGCCGATGGGCATGAACGGCGCTGACTCCGCCGAAATCGCCCGCATCATCAACGCCGCAGGCGTGCCCTTCAGCACGGGCTACTTCCGCCGGGGTGAAGGCCAGGTGCGCAAGCTGCGACGGCTGGTGCAGGAGGGCGCCTTCGGCACGGTGACCCGCGCCCGGTTCAGCAACTGCCACAGCGGCGCCCTGGGCGGATGGTTCGACACCGAGTGGCGCTGGATGGCCGACCTTTCTGAGGCGGGCGTCGGCGCCTTTGGCGACCTGGGCACCCACGTGCTGGACCTGATGATTTGGATGTTCGGCGAGCCCCAGAGCGCCGTCGGAGCCTTGAAGCCGGGCACGAACCGCTACCCGGGCTGCGAGGAATACGGCGAGGCGATGTTCCAATACGAGAGCGGCCTGGTGACTACGCTCGCCGCCGGATGGAACGACGTCGCCGACCCCTGCCCGATTCAAATCATGGGCACGGGCGGCCATGCGGTGATCTTCCAAGGCGGGCTATATGTGAAGGTCGGCAATGGCGGCCTGGACAAGGTCGACGGCGACGAAGGCGCGCCCGCCGGTTTTCCTGGGTTCTTGGACTTTCTGGAGACCGGCCAAGCAGAGCTAGTGACCCCCGACGAAGCCCTCGCCCGCGACCGCACGATGAGCGCGGTCTATGCCAGCGCCAGCGAAGGCGACTGGCACCCAGTGCTGGACTGAGGATCGGACAGCAGACGAGCGTCCAACAGAGGCAGTGACTGGGCATCACGTCACTGCCAGAATGTCCACTCAGCCAGAACGGGTAAGGACAAGATGGTCGCCTTCGTTCAGCAAAAAATCCACTTCTGAGACCGCCGCCAGGTTCACCTTGAGCTTGCGTATGGGCAATGCACTCTCTTCTTCTGTGCAGAAAAGCTCCACCCGCCAGCCGCTCTGCAGCAGGCTCATGAGGCATCGATAGAGGTGGCGGGTGGCGGCGAGGTCGTCGGGCTCGTCCTGCATCCAGTCTTCGGGCGGACCGAAATCAAAGGGCTCGTTGGCCCAGTGATAAAGGCGGAATTGACAGCTGCAGCCGCCCCACCGAGATGCGGACCACACATGATGGAGGTCCGCGTCAAATCCAAAGATTTGAGATAGCGAAGCCTCCCTTTGCATGCAAAAAGGGAGGCTTTCGTCTTTGAAGCGCGACAGATCAGCCGGGCAGTTCGTGCCAATTTGGATGATGTCGCACACGGCTCCGTCAGCCCGCCTGGCCGGTGGCGACTGGGGTCTCTTCGTACGGCTGAACAACCACCCAGCCATCGCCTTGGAACATCATCTGGAAGCTCTCGCCGCCGCCTCGGCCAAGCAGGGTTCTCATGCTGATGTCGGTCTTGATCTCGGGGGAGAGGTTTCCGCTCCAGGCCACGGTGGCGTTGGGGTCGGTGTAGATGGGGTCGCCGGGCTTCACGCGCAGGGTGAGCGGGCGGCCGTGGGAGACGATGGCCACCATGCCGTTTCCGGTCAGCGCCGCCGAAAAGAGGCCGCCGGCCATCATTCCCGCCACGCGGCGGTGCATGGTGATGTTGTACTTCACCGTGTCTTCAAAGGCCAGCAGGTCGTTGCCGCTCACGTTGATGGTCTCGCCCTGCAGACGCAGAATGGTGATCTCTTTGCCGGCGTCGGCCAGATAGACAATGCCGTTGCCTTCGATCTTGGAAAGTGGGGACATTTCGCCGCTCACGGCCTTCATCAGGGCCTTGCCCAGGCCGCCTTCCAGCATGCCTTCGCGCACGAACTTGAGGTTTCCGCGGTAGGAGATCATCGCGCCGAGCTTGCTCCAGATGCGGCCATTGACGGTGGCCTCCAGCATCTTGGAGCTTTCCAATTCGAATACTTCGCCGGGGTTGTCCCGCTCTTGGGTGGCGGCGAGAAAGTCGTCCAGCGAGTGGGAGGGCGACGATGGCTGCTGCGGCGGGATGCCGCCGGCAGGGGGCGGGGTAGGCGGAACGCTCACCGCCTCATCTTACATGGCTTCGGCCGTCCGCCGCCTTAGTTTTCTTTGGGCAGCAGGATCACGCTTTCCTGCTCATTCAGATCGGTGCGGGCGATGATCGCCACGGCGCGGGCTTCGGTGGGGTTGTAGGGCCGGTGAGGCACGCCTGCCGGGATATAGACATAGTCGCCGGCCCGCACTCGGTCCACATTGTCCAGGTTCGGCCCGTGCTCAAACTCCACCTCGCCCTCCAGCATATAGATGGCGGTCTCGTGGGCTTCGTGGTAGTGCGGGCTGGCCGAGGCTCCGGGAGGCATCACTAGCATGTGCATGCAGATGGCCTCGGCTCCGGCCGATTCGGCCGAGATGCCGGAAAAGTAGTCCAGCCCCTGCAGCCCGCGAAAGCCCTCGGCGGCGCGGATGACGCGGCAGGGCTTCATCCGCCATTCACCTCGGGCCAAAGTTGGGGGCAGATGTTGGGATCGGCGTAGTCCGGGCGCCCGTCGATTTTTCTCACCATCAGGTCATTGTCGTGCATCGCCAGGCTGCCGTCGCCCCAGCGGTGCTCGCGCCAGCGGTTGGCGTCGTCCTGCAGGTGGATGGCTAAGGAGCGGCGGGGGCGGGCAGAGCGGTTGGGGCCGCTGCCGTGGATGGTGAGGCAGTGGTGGAAGCTCACCTGCCCCTTCTTCAGCGCGCAGGGAACCTTGACCACCGGGGCGCCGCCGGTCTCGAATTTGGACTCCAGCCCCTCCAGGTCGCTGCTGAAAAAGTCGAGGGCGTGGGTGTTGTCGGGCCAAAGGTGGCTGCCGTCGATCATCGTGATGGTGCCCTCCTCGTCTCCGCAGTCGTGAAAGGGCGCCCAAGCGGTGAGCATCTTGGGGCTGGAGCAGGTTTTCCAGTAGCCGTAATCGGTGTGCCAGCCCACGTTGGATGGCTTTTCGGGGTCTTCGATGGGCTTCCAGAGGAGCTGGTCGTGCCAGAGCCGGATGGCGGGGACTCCGGCGAGGCGGGCGGCGACAGCGCCCAGCAGCGGCGAATGGCTGAGTGCGCGCAGACCGTCCATCATCAGCGAGGCGTGGTCGTTCTTTCGCAGCGTGTCGCCGTGCGCGGCGGTCCAGCCGATATGGGCCTTGCCCGGCGGCATGGGGCGGTCCAAATCGTCCCGGTACAAGCGGTCGGCGGCCTCGGTGGCGGCGTCGATTTCGGCTTCGTTGAAGAGCACCGGCGAGATCCACCAGCCATGCTTTTGGAAGAAGGCGACGTCGGCATCGCTCGGGAGCAGGGATTCCCAATCGCTCTGCGGCATAGCTGCCATTCAGGCGCCCGCAGGGGGGCAAATGCAAGGGAAGTGGTGGGCGGTACAGGATTTGAACCTGTGACCCCTTCGGTGTGAACGAAGTGCTCTACCGCTGAGCTAACCGCCCGGAGAGGAGGCAGTTTAGCACGGCTGGCTGGCCGGTGCGCTTGGGGTTGGGACCAAAAAAATTCCTCTGGCGGGCGGGCGGTTGGCACGAATCCTGCATCATGGAGTCATCGAGATGATGGCCATTGCCGCCGCCGCCCTTTCCTTCGCGGGATCTTGGACCGTGGGGTCCACCGATGTTGACCTTCGCTTTGCCGGCAAGCTCGGCTGGCGAGTGATGGAGACCGTCGAGCTTCGCCAGGGCTCCCGCACGCTCAGCGTGGGCCTGGACCAGGTTCGCCACACCCTCAAGAAGTCGGCCTCGCCCAGCTATGCGCCGGGCGAGACCGTGATGATCTCCTCTGAGTCGGATCGCCTGACCCGATTCCAGATCAAGCGCGGCTAAAACGCGCGGTTCCAGAACAGGCCGGCAAAGTGCGAGACTGGCTGGCTGCTGTCGTAAGGAACGACGATGGCAGCCGTCAGGGAGAGTCCCCAGTCGGCCTGCACCGTCTGGAACCATCCCACTGACCAAAAGCCGTTCGCTCCGGTGGACGTGTCGGCCATGAGCACACCCGGGCCAAGCGGCATGTCCCAGCCGGCCATCATCGTGCCGCTGTTGAAGCTGGACACGCCGAAGTGGAGCCGGCCCGCGTCAAAGTCCTGCCGAAGCGCAAGGTAGCTGTCCGAATTGGACCCCGTGGCGCGCAGCACACCGAATGAGGCGGCTTGGGAGGCGTCTGCCGATTCCCAGACCTTGACCTTGGCGTTCCAATCCCAGACTTTCGCGAAATCGTTGTCCACGCCAAATTCGAAGCGGTCACCGAGGCCGATCTGGAGGCCCTGAACATGGGTGTAGCGCTTGCTCACGCCGTGCTCGGTTCCGTTGGCAAAGTAGTTGTAGGCCGCATTTCGGTGGCCAAGGGTGTCGGCGGTCGGAACCATGTTCAGCCCGGTCGGACCGGCAAGGGCGATGGCGGACGTTGCGACCAGGGCGGCGGCGATCAAGAGTTTCATTTCGGCGCGATCTCGTTGAAGATCATCGGCGCCCACTAGGCCTGCTCCTTCCCCGTAAAGGCCTCAGACTTTTTTGCGTCCCCGAACTAAATGTTTACGAAATGGAAACCAATTCTTACCTTTAGGGAGACCGATTCATATGGCTGCTAATCGAAATCAATGGAGCAATCGCCTCAAAGCTTTTGTGGGTTTGGGCACAGTCGCGGCGGCGGTGGGGCTGTCGATCGCCGTCAACCAATTCTCTTGGGCGGCTGCCAGCGACGCCAACACTCGGGTTATTCCGGCCCTGGTGATGGCGGCCGAGCAGACGGCCATCGCGAAGGCTGATGTGGGCGATATGGGGTTCTATACGACTCGATTCATCGCCTTTGGAGACAAGGCCGATCGCGAGGCAAAGATGGCCGCAGACGAACGGGCCGCCGCTGCCTTTGCCAAGGCGGATGAGGCCCTGCGCTCTATGGGCGCGCCTCAAAGCCTGGTGGACAAGCTGCTGGACGTTGAGGCCGCCGACGAAGAAGGATGCCACCCGCTGGAGACCCAAATGGTTGCGATGGTGGAAAAGGGCAACAAGGCGGGCGCAGTCAAAGTGCTCCGAGAAAAGTACAGCCCCGCGCTGGACACCCTGAAGGCCAAGGCCGACGAGTTCCGAGTCGCCGTGGAAGCCGAGCTTGCGACTCAGGTGGACCGCCAAAGCCGCGCCATGGCGTTTGCGACCACCCTCAACTGGATCGCGCTGGCTGTGGTTGGGGCGGCCATCGTCTTTTGCGGCTGGCTGATGCGCCAGATGATCTTGGGTCAAGAGCAGGCGCTGAAGAAGGTGAGCGCCGACCGCCAGCGCCTCGTGGCCTTTGTCGAAGAAGTCAGCGGCCAAAGCGGGGATGGCGGCATGGAGTCGGGATTGGAGACGATTCGAACCGAAGTGGAGGAGAGCCGGGAACGCGCCGCCGCCTTGGCCGAAACCGCCGCCAAGTGCCGCGCTTCGGCAGACCAGCTTGCGGCTCTGGCGGATGGGCTGAAGGCTCAGAGCAGCAGGGGCGTGATGCGGGCCGAAGAGGCCATCGAAGCCGCCAAAGTTGTGGCGCAAAGCATCGAAGCCGTGGCCCAAATGGCCAATGCTCTCGCCGCAGACAGCCAAAACCTGACAGAGTCTCTGACATCGGCCGGAGAAGCTTCAGACCATATGACTCGTGCCGCTGAGACGGCGGCCAAGGGCTGCGTCGAGATGCGGGCTTCTGGCGAAGCCAGCCGCTCTGCCGCCGAGCAGGGCCGAGAGGCCATCGACCGCGTCCTGGACCGCATGGGCGGCATCCGCGAAGAGGTCGCCGCGACCAGCGAGCATCTGCAGTCGGTGACCAGCCTGCAGGACGAGATCGGAGGGTTTGTCACAACGATTGGCGAAATCTCTGAACAGACCAATCTGCTGGCGCTGAACGCTACCATCGAGGCGGCGCGCGCGGGAGAGTCCGGACGGGGCTTCGCGGTGGTGGCGCAGGAAGTGAAGGCGCTCGCCGCGCAGACCGCCAGCGCAACCAAGGAAATCAGCAGCCAGATTGACGGGATGCAGGTGGCGACCCAGGAATCGGTGCTGGCGATCAAGCAGATCGGCGCCACCATCGGCCGCATCTCGCAGATTGCGGCGACGATCTCGAGCTCGGTGGAGCAGCAAGGCGGCGCCACGCAGGAGATCGCGCGCAATGTCGAGCAGGCCGCGCTGGGTACCTCCGAGGTTGCCACCAACATCGTCGACGTGAACCAGGGCGCTCGCCGGACCGGCTCCGCA
Organism: Fimbriimonadaceae bacterium; assembly: GCA_041742415.1. Taxonomy (GTDB): domain Bacteria; phylum Armatimonadota; class Fimbriimonadia; order Fimbriimonadales; family Fimbriimonadaceae; genus JBGSIR01. The sequence goes on from JBGSIR010000436.1 coordinate 6,203, forward strand.
TCGGCGCAGGTTCTTTCCTCGGCCCAGTCCCTGTCCGGCGAAAGCAATCGCCTCAAACTGGAAGTCGGCAAGTTCCTCGACACGGTGCGCGCGGCCTGAGCTCGCTGCCGGTTTAACCGACGAATATTGATGCGCGTGCGCGATGGTTCGCGCATTCCGGTTCCGCGACGAAGCAATACATGCCTTACGCAAGCGCGCAGAAATGGATTGCTTCGCTTGCGCTCGCAATGACGGCGGAGATTACCTGCTTTTCGCCGTCTTCCGCTTCCTCGCATGATAGGTCAGCGCCAGCGCCACGCAGTGGCGCAGTGCCTTCTCGGGCAGCTTCTCGCCGGCGTCGAGCAGAATGCTGCGATTGCCGCCATAGCGCAGTTCCGGATAGAGCTCGCGAAACGTCTCGACCAGATCGGTCTGGCAGTGGAAATAGACCGCGTACTGCCCAGGCGCCGCCTTCACCTGGTCGATCCGGACCGTGCTGCCGCTCTTGCTCTCGGTCGTGAGATAGCTCGGCTGGCCCCATTTCAGCGCTTCTTCGAGGGCGCCTACGCCTTCGGTGCTGTCAGCGGTATCGAGGATCAGCCGGCGCAGCGCCAGCAGTTTCGCCCTGACCGCCGCGGGATAGGCCGCGAACACGGCCTCGATCGCGGCGCTCGGGCCGCCCGCGCGCTTTCGCGTGACGCCCTTCTTCATCGGATCGTCGGCGGCGTGTCGAGATTGGCCGAAAGGATCGCCCTGCCGGCATCCTCGTAATGGGCGTCGCGGCCCTGGATCTGCTGCGCGATGGCG
>JBGSIR010000437.1:0-7382 GCA_041742415.1 Fimbriimonadaceae bacterium
GACGAGCCCACCAGCGGCCTGGACCCCGTCACCGCCTACGCCATCGACCGCCTCATCGTCGAAACCCGCGACCGCACCGGCGCCGCCAACGTGGTGGTGAGCCACGACGTCTCCTCCGTCATGCGCGTCGCCGACCGCATCCTCTTTCTGCACCAGGGCGAAGCCGTCTTCTGGGGCGGCAAAGAGGAGTTCCTCCAAGCCAGCGAAGGCCCGATCCGGGAGCTGGTGGAGAAGGCGAAGGCCGAGTCGTTCCAGGCCAGTCTGGAAGGCTGAATCCTGCCAACCCTGGCTTAAGCCGTGCCAGAATGGAGGCAGTGAACCGCTCGGCCAAGGTGGCATCCAGCTCCGCTCTCAAGCGGCAAAGGGTCATCGACCACGGCGAGGTTTTTACGCCTCCCGGCCTGGTCAATGACATGCTGGACCTTGTCGCCGAGGAGTGCAAGCGAGAGGATTCAAGGTTTTTGGAGCCGGCATGCGGGGACGGGAATTTTCTCGCCGAGGTTCTGCGCCGGCGCCTGGCAGAAGTTACCAAGAAGCGCAAAAGCCAGATTCAATGGGAGGTGCATGCTCTCCTGGGCCTGGCGTGCCTCTATGGCATAGAGCTGCTGGCAGACAACACCGAAAAGTGCCGAACAAGGCTTGCGGCGGGCTTTGCCGAGGCTTACTTTGACCGCTGGCCGAAGTCAGGACGGCAGGAAGTGGCCGAAGCGGCCACGCGGATTGTCGCCGTGAACATCGTGCAGGGGGATGCTCTCAAGATGATCGGCCCGAATCGGGAGCCTCTGGTCCTCACCGAATGGGCGCTGGTCGGCGGAGGGAAGTTTAAGCGGCGGCTGTTCGAATATGCCGACCTGACTCCGCCGAAGGAAGGCGACGGTGGCCTCCTGGCGTCAGAGCCCATTCTGGACGAAGATGGGCAAAGGCAGTTTGTGCCGCGGCACATTCGGGACTTGCCGCTCGTCCACTATCTTGCCTTGGCAAGAGAGGGCGATGTGCGATGATTCCCGAGCAGCCGCTGGCTGGCCACAACCCCGACATCCTCACCTGCCTGGCCAATCTCTCCGCCGATGAAGTCTTCACCCCGCCCAAGCTGGCCTCCGCCATGCTGGACCTGCTTCCGCCGGAGCTGTTCCAGAGCCCAGAGACAACCTTTCTGGACCCTTGCTGCAAGAGCGGAGTCTTTCTCCGCGAAATCGCGCGGCGGCTCAATGAAGGGCTCCGTGACCAAATGCCAGACGAGCAAGCGCGAGTCGATCACATTCTCACCCGCCAGGTGTTTGGCCTGGCCACCAGCGAACTTACCGGCGCAATTAGCCGCCGAAGTGTTTATTGTTCAAAGAAGGCAAATGGGAAATACTCGATTTCAGCGAGTTTCAAGACGGTCGAAGGAAACATTCGACTGCCTAAGGCCCAACACAGCTGGGGGCAAAATGGTCGTTGTGAGGTTTGTGGCGCGGTTAGGCTTGAGCTTGAACGTGATGAGTCACGCGAGACTTATGCTTATCCATTCATTCATGGCATTGATCCAGAGAAGGTCTTCAATATGCAATTCGACGTCATAATCGGCAATCCTCCTTACCAGTTGAATGACGGAGGTCACGGTGCAAGTGCATCGCCAATCTATCACAAGTTCATTGAGAGCGCCAAATCACTCTCGCCGCGATTCTTGTGTATGGTGACGCCGTCGCGGTGGTTCACGGGTGGAAAGGGGCTGGACGAATTCCGGTCAACCATGCTCAAAGATCGTCGCCTAAAAGTCATTGTAGATTTCCCAAAGCTCTATGACGGATTTCCTGGAGTCAAGATCAGAGGCGGCATATCGTACTTTCTGTGGGAGCTAACCCATAACGGTCCATGCTCTGTGCGAACGATGTGGGACGGCAAACCTCTTGGTGAGGTCGGCATTCGCTACCTCGACGCCTATGATGTTCTTGTTCGCCGCAATGAGGCTGTCACTATTCTCGAAAAGGTGCAAGCATTCCGATTCGACGAGGAGCAGGAAACGACCCTCGATAAATCTGTCTCAAGTGGTAAGCCATTCGGATTTCGTACCTTTTTTCATGGTCGATCAACACCGGCAGGATTGAACGATCCAGTAAAGTTGCATGGATCACAGCGTACGAGTTGGGTAGGCAGGTCAGAGATTTTGCGAAATGTCTCATGGGTGGATGACTGGAAGGTTTTGATGACGGCTGTCCAGGGAACAAGCGCGGCTGTCGAAACCATGTTTTTGAGCAGGCCTAAAATCGCTGGGCCAGGCGAAGCATGCACGGAGACATATATCGTGGCAGGGCGTTTTGACAGTCAAGAGCAAGCTGAATGTTTTGCCGCCTACTTGAAAACCCGATTTGTTAGATTCCTTGTTTCCTTGAGGAAAGCCACGCAGCATGCTACGCGTGAGGTCTATTCCTTTGTGCCAAGCGTGCCTTTGGATCGCGAGTGGTCCGATGAGGCCTTGTATACGCGATATGATCTTTCTGAAGGAGAGATTGCCTTCATCGAAAGCACTGTTGGTCCGATGGAGTGAGCAGGTAATCAATGGCTCTTGATAAGTTTTTTCCAACCCGTACAAAGGCAACGCCCACAATTTACGCATTTTCGGTTGATGCTCCAGATCAGGAAGGTCGGCTGAAGGTCGGGTATACTGAGGGCAACGCAAAGGACCGAATCGCCCAGCAGTTTCCAGGAGGGTTCGACGGCTACCAAATTAGGCTTGTTGAGCCTGCCATGCGGTCTGATGGAAGCAGCTTCACGGATCATGACGTCCACCGGCAGCTTCGCGCTCGCGGCATCGCCAATCCGACCCACGAGTGGTTTCGCTGCTCGGTCAATGATGTTCAGGCCGCCATCCTCGCCGTCCGGGAGAGACGCTCCAACATAGAGGACCGGACGCTGAGCTTCGGGCTGCGGCCCGAGCAGGAGCAGGCCGTGGCCATCACGGCGGACTATTTCCAGCGCGCCGCCCTGGAGCAGCCCGGCCGAACTCCGCACTTTTTATGGAACGCCAAAATGCGGTTTGGCAAGACCTTCGCGGCTTACCAGCTCGCCCGGCGGATGGGCTGGAAGCGGGTGCTTGTCTTGACCTTCAAACCCGCCGTCATGCATGCCTGGGCCGATGACCTGAAGCGGCACATTGATTTTGAAGGCTGGCAGTTTGTCACCCGCGATGGTGACCTCAAGGCGGAGGATGTTGACCATTCACGTCCCGTGGTCTGCTTCGGCAGCTTCCAGGACTACCTGCAGATGAAGGGCGGGGCCATCAAGCCGAAGAATGAATGGGTCCACTCTTTGAATTGGGACTGCATTGTTCTGGATGAATATCATTTCGGCGCCTGGCGGGAAAACGCCAAGGGCCTCTTTGGCGGCGACGAGGAGGACTCGGGGGAAGTGAACGCCGAAGTCAGCAAAGAAGAAGTGGTCTTCGACGAAGCCATCATGCCCATCACAACCGGGCACTACCTCTATCTTTCCGGCACCCCCTTTCGCGCCCTCGCCTCAGGCGAGTTCATAGAAGAGCAGATTTACAACTGGACCTACAGCGACGAGCAGCGGGCCAAGCGCGACTGGGCCGGGCCCGGCGCCAATCCTTACCTCTCGCTCCCTCGGCTTGTTCTTCTGACCTATAAGCTCCCAGATGACATTCGCCAAGTTGCTGAGATGGGCGAGTTTAGCGAGTTTGATCTCAATGAATTCTTCCGCGCGAGCGGAGATGGGGAGGCAGCCGTCTTTGAGCACCAAGATGAAGTGCAGCGTTGGTTGGACTTAATCCGTGGCGCCTATCGCGGCACAACGGTGGACGACCTTCGCTTGGGTCGAGAACGGCCTCCCATGCCGTTTGCGGACACTCGGCTGCTGGCAGTTCTGAACCACACGTTTTGGTTTTTGCCCAGCGTTGCCTCTTGCCATGCTATGGCCAATCTTTTGCGGGCCAGGCAGAACACGTTCTTTCATGATTTCAAAGTTGTTGTGGCCGCAGGCAATAAGGCCGGCCTCGGCGCGGCCGCCCTGCCCCCGGTCGAAGCGGCCATGGGAGATCCGCTGACTTCCCGATCCATCACGCTTTCCTGCGGCAAGCTGACGACGGGCGTCACTGTGCGCCCCTGGGCAGGCATCTTTATGCTGCGCAAGTGCTCCAGCCCTGAAACGTATTTTCAAAGCGCCTTTCGTGTCCAGTCGCCTTGGACCGTTCCGGATGAGAATGGCCAAGAGGTCGTCCTCAAGCCAGAGTGCTACGTCTTTGATTTTGCGCCGAACCGGGCTTTGCGCCAAATTGCGGACTATGGTTCTCGGCTCGCGACAGATGACACGACGCCGGAAGAGCGAGTCTCGGAGCTTGTTGGCTTTCTGCCGGTTCTTGCCTACGATGGCAGCGGCATGAGGCAGCTGGACGCAGAGGCGATCTTGGACATGGCCACCGCCGGAACCAGCGCAACTTTGCTGGCCAAGCGTTGGGAAAGCGTGCTGCTGGTCAACGTTGATGACTCAACCCTCAGCCGTCTTCTCGCGGACAAAGAAGTCCTTGCGGCATTGCGAGAGATAGAAGGGTTTCGCAATCTGAACGCCGATTTGGAGACGATCATAAATCGATCGGAGCAAATCAAAGATGCGAAGCGCAAAGTCGGCCAGGGCAATGATCTGAATGAAAAGGAAAAGCGTGAGCTGACCGAGGCCGAGAAAGAAAAGAAGTCGCTCAGGAAAGAGGTCCAGGAGAAGCTTTTGAAGTTTGCGGCAAGAATTCCCGTCTTCATGTATCTCACCGACTATCGAGAGCAGACCCTCAAGGACGTTATCCGCAAAATTGAGCCCAGGCTTTTCCAAAAGGTGACGGGTTTGAAGACATCTGATTTTGATCGTCTGATTCACTTGGGGCTGTTCAACGCTCAGTTGATGAACGACGCTGTTTGGAAGTTTAGAAGGTATGAGGACGCGAGCCTAAGATATATGGGCATTGAACGGCACCGACCGATTCAGTATGGCCTTTGGGATACCGCTCTGACGGAAGAAGATTTCCACGAGACCTTTACTGGCCTCGTGGATGGCGACGCGAATTAGCTGATCTGGGCGCGCAGGAAGCTGTCGAGGTCTTCTTGGTTGATGCCGGGCTCGCCGGGGGCGACGTTGTCGAGGCGGCCGTCCTTCATCCAGTTCTCCAGCTCATCGACCAGCGAAAAGAGGTGGTCGAAGGATTCCACGACGAAGTAGAGCGGCTGGTACTTGTCGATGTCGAAGCCCTGGTTGATGATCCATTCCAGCTGGGCGGGCCAGCGCTGGGCGAGGGGGGATTCGACGGCGTATTCGATCTCGCCGTAGCTGCTGAGGATGCCGCTGCCGTAAACGCTGATCCCGCCGCCGCTGGGCCGCTTCATCAGGCCGAATTCGATGGTGAACCAGAAGAACCGGGCCATCGCCTTGATGATGGAGCCGACGCGGCGGGCCTGCTCGTCGTGGTCCTTCATTTCCTGGCAGAGAATGGCGGCGGTGCGGGCGCACTCGCCAAAGCGGACGAGGGTGTCGGCGAAGGCGCGGTCGGTGTGCATGGGCACGTGGCCGGCGATGTCGTGGAAGATGTCGGGCTCGGGCAGGTAGTCGATGCGGTCGCCTTTGCGGATGGTGATGGTGGTGGGGAAGTCGCGCTGGCGCAGGCAGTCGAAGAAGAGGTAGGCGGGGACATAGCCGCTCACGGGCTTGGCGCGGAAGCCGGTGAGGGGGGAGAGGAACTGGTTGACATCCTCCAGCCGGGGCACGCGCTCGGGGTTCAGGCAGAGGCTGGCGATGCCCTCCATAAACCGGTGATTGGCATATCGCTCCCAGCGGTCGGCCATGCGGGCATAGAGCCGGCGCCAGACCTCGTGGTTCTCCTCGGAATACAGCTCGTAGGGCTGCTCGATATAGAGGCGGCCATCCACCCGGGCCTGCTCGATGAAAGGGGCCTCCGTGGTGGTCATGCCGATTCCGGCGGGGAACTGATGCGCAGCGGTGGACATCTTGCCCCTATTATCCAGCGTCCGGCGCTTCGGCGGCCCACAGCCACGGGTATTCGTCCGGCTCTTCGGCCAGGCCTTCGTCCACCGGGCCGTGCAGCACGGCCTCCCAGCGCTCGGTGTGCTCGGCTTCGTCGCGGATGATGCGGTCGTAGCTCTCCATGCCGAGCGGCGCCCAGCGCTCGCCGGACTTTTTGATGATGCGCTTGCCGGCCTTGGCTTTGGCCTTCTCGATGAGGTCGCTGAATTCGAATGGGCCGTCTTCGCCGCCGTCGGGCGGGCGGAAGATGAGCTCGGTCTCGCCGGGGCGCACGCAGACCATTTCCAGGTCCAGCCGCTTCATGGCCAGGCGGCGCATTTCGTCGAACACGGCCTGCCGCTCGGCTTCGTCCAGCTCGCGGCGGTGGCGAAAGGCCACATAGTAGGTTTCGCCGTCGGCGCGCCAGTGGGGAAGCCGCCCGCGCCAGAGGCGGAAGTTGCGAAACCGGGCGATGGCGGTCAGTCCTCCTGGTCCAAGGCGGTGACGCCGCGGGCTCCGGTGCGGATTCGGATGGCGTCCAGCACTTCGGTGACAAAGATTTTGCCGTCGCCCAGCTCGCCTGTCCAGGCGGATTCCCGGATAGCCTCGATCACTTCTTCGGCCTCTTCATCGTCGGCCACCACCCAGATGCGGGTTTTGGGGACGAGGTTCAGGGCGTAGCTGCTGCCGCGAAAGAGCTCGGTCTGGCCCTGCTGCCGGCCAAAGCCCCGCACGGTCTCCACGGTCATGCCGTGGCTGCCCAGCTTGGCGAGGGCGTCGCGCACCATTTCCAGCTGGCTGGTGCGGATCACGGCTTCAATTCTCTTCATGGACCTTCAGCTCTGCGGCGCTCTCATTTTGCCGCAAAGGCCTTGGGGAGCGGGGTTTGGGTCCATTGTGTCTTGTGATGCAAGGGCAACGCAATAATTATTGGGATGCTGGAAGCCCTCGCCCTCGCCGCCGCCATGTCGATCGACCTGCGCGTGATGTCCTACAACATTTGGGTCGGGGGCACGCGGTCTCAACCGCTGTCTCAGACCATCCGCGCCGTGCAGCGCTCGGGGGCCGACATCATCGGCATCCAAGAGCCTGGACCGAACCTGGAGGCCATCGCCGAAGGCGCCGGCATGACCGCCGTTCCGGAAGCCGCGATCATCACCTCCTACAAGGTGGTGCGAGCCTGGGATGTGCCGCAGGTGATCTGGGGCGGAGCCGAATTGGAGGCCCCCGACGGCCGCCGCATCTTTGCCTACAACTGCCACCTGACGGCCTACCCCTACGGGCCCTATGAAATCCGCGACGGAAACGCGAAGACCGAGGCCGACGCCGTCGCGGTGGAGGAGGCGGCCGGGCGGCTGCCGCAGGTGAAGCGGCTGCTGGCC
>JBGSIR010000438.1:0-11896 GCA_041742415.1 Fimbriimonadaceae bacterium
CCGGCCTTGCCGAGCTGCGTGTTCTCGTGGTCGCTGTTGCCCACCTCGCCCACTGTGGCGCGGCAGTCCAGGTGCACCATGCGCATCTCGCCCGAAGGCAGCCGCAGGGTCGCATAGCTTCCCTCCTTGGCCACGAGCTGGGCGCTGGCGCCGGCGGAGCGGACCATTTGGCCGCCCTTGCCGGGCTGGAATTCGATGTTGTGAACCAGGGTTCCAAGCGGGATGTTGCGGAGCGGAAGGCAGTTGCCCGGCAGGATGTCTGCCTTGGGTCCGCTTTCCACCACCGTTCCCGGCTTCACATTCTTGGGGGCAAGAATGTAGTTCTTCACGCCGTCCTCATACTGGATGAGGGCGATGCGGCAGGTGCGGTTCGGATCGTATTCGATCGCGATCACGGTCGCCGGCATTCCGTCTTTGGCGGAGCGCTTGAAGTCGATGATGCGATAGCGCCGGCGTCCGCCCGCGCGATTCTTCATCGTGATGCGCCCGGTGTGGTTGCGGCCGCCCGAATTCTTGATCGGGGCAAGCAGCGACTTCTCGGGCTTCTTGTTGCTCACCTCGCTGTAGTCAGCGAGGATCATATGCCGGCGGCCCGGCGACGTGGGTTTGACTCTTCGGGCCATGGTTAAACTCCGTAATCCTCCAGCATTTGGCCTTTGGCCAGGGTGACCACGGCTTTCTTGAAGTCCGGCTTGTGGCCGCCTGCCCGAGCTCCCACCCGCCGGCCTTTCTTGCCGGGCATGGTGAGCACGCGCACGCTGGTGACCACGATCTGGTCGCCCTTCTTGGCGTCCTTGTTGTAGATAAACTCGATCGCCCGCTTGATCTCAATCTTGTTGGCGTTGTTGTCCACGATGAAGGTGTACTTGCGAACGAGGTCCTTTTCGTCCACGATGCGCGGATCGCCCAGGGAGAGGTTCATCGACTTCTCCGTGATGTGCGGCCGCAGGATGATGGTATAGGGGTTTTTCACTGTCCGGCCTCCGACTTGATCCACGCCGCTTCCGAAGCTTCGAGCGCCGCCTTGGTGAAGACCACCTTGTGCGCCACGATCAGGTCGCGGGTGCTGAAGGGCTCGCCCTTGCCTTCGCGGTTCGGCGCCGTGCGCACCACCACATTGGGCAGGTTGCGGAAGCACCGAAGGATGACCGGGTCGTGCTCGGCCAAAACGATGAGAACGCGCCGCACATTCGCCAGGCCCAGGCCTTCCAGCAGGGCAATGGCGTGCTTGGTCTTGGGCTCGGCGAACTCGATCTTGTCCACCGCAATCACTTCACCCGCCGCAGATTTCTGGGCAAAGGCTCCGATGATGGCCAGGCGGCGCTCCTTCTTGTTGAGGCCCTTGGTGTGGTCGCGGGGGGTGAGCGCCAGCGCCATGCCGCCGTGGGCATAGTGCGGAGCGCGGATGGTTCCCTGGCGGGCGTTGCCCGTCTTCTTCTGCTTGTAAGGCTTGCGTCCGCCGCCCCGAGCTTCGCTGCGAGACTTGGTCTTTTGCGTGCCCTGTCGCTTGTTGGACTCTTCGGTCACAACCGCGCGGTGCAGAACGTGGATGGAGACATCCGAGGCAGCGATGGCTTCGTGAATGGCGTGCTCGCCCTTCCCTTTGCCGCTCGCGTCAAAAATGCTGATCTTGCTCATTTGCGGTTCGTCCTCTTCACGGTCACAAGAGAGCCGTTCGGTCCGGGAACGCTTCCGCTCACAAGGAGGAGGTTGCGCTCAGCGTCCACCTGCATGACCTTGAGGCCAAGCTGGGTCACCGTCTCCGAGCCCATGTGGCCCGGTCGGCGGCTGCCCTTGAAGACCCTCTGCGGGCCCGTGGCGCCGTTGGAGAGCGGCCGGCGGTGCGTCATATAGCCGTGGGTCATGTGCTGACCTTTGAAGCCATAGCGCTTCACGCCGCCCTGAAAGCCCTTGCCTTTGCTGGTCGCCGTCACCGTCACCTTTTCGCCTTCGCTGAAGACGTCTGCCTTGATCTCTTGACCAAGCTCAAAGGCGGCGGGGTCGGCCACGCGAAATTCACGCAGGAACCGGAGGTTCTGCTTCAGGCCCGCCTTCTTCAGATGTCCGTGCTTGGGGAACGTGAGCTTTTTATCGCTTTGTTCGCCATAGCCGACCTGGATGGCGTTGTAGCCTTCCTTGGCCTGCGACTTGACCTGAGTGACATAGACAGGGCCGGCTTCGATCACGGTGACCGGAATCATTCGTCCGTCCTCCGTGAAGATGTGGGTCATGCCCACTTTTGTTCCGAGAATACCGTCAAGCATAAGATGCTCCTTCTCTTGGCCACACGTCATCTAACGTGAGCATTGCCCCAATGGGGATGCTTCCGGCATGCGCCTCGGAGAAGTCGCGCCCACGGGGGGGCGCAGAGGCGGACTATACCGCGTGGCTTCACCCTGCTGGGCCTGGTTCGCCGCAGGTTCAGCCGATGGGCCTAGGCAATCACCTGCCCAGGCCCGGTTTTGCAGGCCCTTTAGAGCCCGCCTTTTTCCCAGGGTCCCCAGATCGCCAAGGTGACGCCGGGGGTCTGGATGTTCACGAAGAGCGTGCGGCCGTCGGTGCTAAAGCAGCTGCCCGCAAACTCTGAACCATTGAACACGTTGTGGGCGATGTCGAAGAGCCGGCCGTCGATGGTGAGGCCATGGATTCGGTTGACTCCGCTGCCGTCTTCGCACACCACCAGCGCGCCGCGCGGGGAGACGCAGATGTTGTCCGGAGCCTTCAGGACCTCGGCCGCCTTGCTCTCAAAGATCAGCGTGAGCTCGCCGCCCTCGCCGGTTGGGCGATACTGCCACACCTGGCCCTGGCGGGCGTCGCCGCCGCTTGTGGAGTTGATATAGATGCATCCTGCGCCATACCAGGCGCCCTCCAGCCGGCCAAAGATGGCGCCGCCCTTTTCGAAGCCTTCGTTGAAGACCACTTGGCTCGACGTGCCGGCATCGGCGGGGTCGGGGTTTTCGATGGTCACCCAGTCGATCAGATGGGTCACCGAATCGGCTTGGCCCTTGCGGGTGTCGTGCTGGGGCTTGCCCACGATGCGGGCCATCTGCAGCACGCCGCCTTCCAGCATTCGGCCAGGAACGTTGGGGATATAGCGGAAAAACCCAGACTGGCCAGCGTCTTCGGTGAGATAGCAGATGCCCGTGCTGGGGTCGAAGGCGATGGCCTCGTGCACAAAGCGGCCCATGCCGCGAATCGGCTCGGGGGCGGCAAGCTCATCGGTGTAGGCAGGGACCTCGAACACGTAGCCATGCTCGCGCTCATATCCGCCCACCCAGGCTTCGGGCTCTTTGTGGTGAACCTTGGCCAGGATGTTGCCGGCCACGGTCTCTTCGCAGGTCAGCCAGCTTCCCCAGGGGCTCGGGCCTCCCGCGCAGTTCACATGGGTGCCGCTCAGGCTCACCCAGTCGCGCTCCAGCTCGCGGGTTTCGGGGTTTACGATGAGCGTGGTGCATCCGCCGCCCGCCGAGCGGTCATAGCTCTTGTCGAGCGGACCGATGGCTTGGTTCTCCGCCGCCGCCGCCCGCACTTCGTGGTTGCGGACCAGGCGAATCTTGCCGTTGACCATAAAGGCGGCCATGCCGTCATGGGCGGAGGGGGTAGCGCGGCCGTCGGCCATCTTGTCGCCGGTCTGGCCAAAGGCGTTGTATTCAAAGCCCTCCGGCAGGGCAAGCCAGGTGACTCCGGTGTTGCGGGCGGCTTTGGGCTTCACGGCGCCCCAGCCCAGGTCGGCGTTGGCCGAAGAGCGCTTCAGCGCCTCGGCAGGAAGCTCTTTGCGCCCCGCCAGGGCAGAGGCGCCCACAAGGCCAGCGCCAGCGGCGAAGGCAGAGCGAAGAAGATCGCGGCGTCCGATGGACATGCCCTATCTTAAACGAAAAAGGCGAGGCTTAACCTCGCCTTAACATGTGAACGGGCCTTTAGCGGCCCGCCATGCCCCCGATCAAACGGTCTTGATTTCGATGTCCACGCCGCTGGGAAGATCCAGGCGGATGAGGGCGTCGACGGTTTTGTTGGTCGGCTCGTGGATGTCGATGAGCCGGTTATGGGTGCGGATTTCGAAGTGCTCCATCGACTCCTTGTCGATGTGCGGGCCGCGGATGACGCAGAAGCGGCGGATGCGGGTGGGCAGCGGGATGGGTCCGCTGATCCGGGCGCCGGTGCGCTTGGCGGTCTCGGTGATCTTCTGCGCGGATGTATCCAGGTTGCGCGAATCGTAGCTGCGCAGCCGGATGCGGACGGTGAGGTTCATAAAACGGTTTCGGGTGGGGGGTGGTTGTCCCGGCTCTGGCAGCCATGCGGCGGCCCCAGCCGGGGTTGGGGGTTCGCGAGGATATTGGTGATCGATCCGGCGCCGACGGTGCGGCCGCCTTCGCGGATGGCGAAGCGGGATCCCTCTTCCATGGCGATCGGGTAGATGAGCTCAACGATCATCTTGGCGTTCTCGCCCGGCATCACCATCTCAACTCCCTCGGGGAGGTTGAGCACACCGGTGACGTCGGTGGTGCGGAAGAAGAACTGCGGCTTGTAGCCCGCGCTGAACGGGGTGTGGCGTCCGCCCTCTTCTTTCGAAAGGACATAGACCTCAGCCTCGAACTTGGTGTGCGGGGTGATGGAGCCAGGCTTGCAGATGACCATGCCGCGCTCGATGGAGTTGCGGTCGACGCCGCGAAGCAGCAGTCCGACGTTGTCGCCGGCCTGGCAGCTGTCCAGGAGCTTGCGGAACATCTCGACGCCCGTGCAAGTGGTCTTGCGGGTGTCGTTGATTCCAACGATCTCGACTTCAGTGTTCACGTTCAGCGTGCCGCGCTCGACGCGGCCCGTGGCCACGGTGCCGCGGCCGGTGATCGTGAAGACGTCTTCCACAGCGCAGAGGAACGGCTTGTCGACGTCCCGCTCGGGCTGCTCGATGAAGCTGTCGACCGAGGCCATCAGGTCCAGGATCGGCTTGACTTCGGGGCTGTCGAAATCGACAGTTCCGGCCTCGACCTGGTCCAGAGCCTTGCGGGCGCTGCCCACAGTGATCGGAGTGTTGTCGCCGTCAAAGCCGTACTGGCTCAGCAGCTCGCGCACTTCCATTTCCACGAGCTCGAGGAGCTCGGGATCGTCCACCTGGTCGGCCTTGTTAATGAAGACGACGATGGACGGAACACCGACCTGGCGGGCCAGCAGGATGTGCTCGCGAGTCTGCTGCATCGGGCCATCGGTGCCCGCCACAACCAGAATCGCGCCATCCATCTGAGCGGCGCCGGTGATCATGTTCTTGATGAAGTCAGCGTGTCCCGGACAGTCGACGTGGGCGTAGTGCCGCGTCTCGGTCTCGTACTCCTGGTGCGAAATGTTGATCGTAATGCCGCGCGCCTTTTCCTCGGGAGCGGAATCGATTTCATCGTACTTGCGGGCCTTAGCGAGACCCTTCACCTGGAGGACGCCAGTGATGGCGGCCGTGAGCGTGGTCTTGCCGTGGTCGACGTGTCCGATGGTGCCGATGTTGACGTGAGGTTTCGTCCTCTCGAATTTTTCTCTAGCCATCTAGTGTATTGCTCTTCCCAGCCGATCAGCTTCCGCTTTCCGACTTGTCGATGATGCCCTTGGCGATGCTTTGGGGCACTTCTTCGTAGTGGGACGGGGTGACGTTTGGCGTCGCCCGGCCCTGGGTCAGGGAACGGAGGGTCGTGACGTAGCCGAACATTTCGGCAAGCGGCACGTGTCCGTTCACAATGGTGACTCCGCCCGGAGCCGAGTCCATGGACTCGATCCGGCCGCGACGGCCGTTAAGGTCGCCGACGACATCACCGACACTGGTGTCGGGGGTCGTGATTTCGACATGCATGATCGGCTCCTTCAAGAAGGGCCGAGCCTTCCTCATCGCTTCCTTGAAGCCAATGAGTCCAGCCTGCTTAAAGGCGTTTTCGTTGGAGTCGACTTCGTGGTAGCTGCCGTCCACGACCGCAACCTTCACGTCCACCACCGGGTAGCCCGCCATCACTCCGCTCAAAAGGCCTTCGCGAACGCCCTTTTCAATCGCCGGAATGTACTCGCGGGGGATTGAGCCGCCCACGGTTTTGTTCTCGAAAATGAAGCCCTGTCCAGCCTCAAGGGGCTCGACCTCCAGCACACAGTGTCCGTACTGTCCCGAACCGCCCGTCTGGCGGATGAACTTGCCGTCGGCCTTGGAGGCCGCGGCGATGGTCTCGCGGTAGGCCACCTGAGGCTTGCCCTGGTTGGCCTGCACGCCGAACTCTCGGTTCAGGCGATCCACGATGATTTCCAGGTGCAGCTCGCCCATGCCGGAGATGATCGTCTGGCCCGACTCGGGGTCGGTCTGCACGCGGAACGTCGGGTCCTCTTCGGCCAGGCGCTGAAGGCTGGTGCCCAGCTTCTCCTGGTCAGCGCGGCTCTTCGGCTCAATCGCGATCTGGATGACCGGCTCGGGGAACTTGATGCTTTCCAGAACCACCGGGCTCTGCGGATCGCAGAGGGTGTATCCAGTTCGCACATCGCTCACGCCAATGACGCCCACGATTTCGCCCGCCATCACTTCGTCGATGTCCTTGCGGTCGTTGGCGTGCATTTCCAGAATGCGGCCAACGCGCTCGTTTCGGGTGCGAAGCTCGTTGTTGGTGGGGTCGCGATAAGCAACCGAAACCTGGGTTCCCTTCTTCAGCGTGCCGGAATAGACGCGCATGAAGGTGAGGCGGCCGACGAACTTGTCGGTCATGATTTTGAAGGCCAGGGCGCTGAAGGGATCCTTGTCGCTGGGCCGCCGCTCCATTTCCTTCGTCTCGTCATAGGCGCTGACGGCCTTGATGGCGTCAACGTCCAGCGGGCTGGGGAGATAGTCGGCAACAGCGTCGATCATCGCCTGCACGCCCTTGTTCTTGAAGCTGCTTCCGCAGAGAACCGGGACGATGTGCAGACCGATGGTGGACTTGCGGATGGCGAGGCGAATTTCGTCTTCGCCAATCTCCTCGCCTCCAAGGTAGCGCTCCATCAGATCGTCATCGTTTTCGGCGATGGAGTCCATCATCTGAACGCGCCACTTTTCCGCTTCCTCCGCCATGTCGGCCGGAATCTCGGTGTCCTCATATTCCTTGCCGTCGTCGGTCAAGTAAACGCGGGCGGTCATCTTCACGAGGTCGATGTAGCCCTTAAAGTCGCTTTCGGCTCCGATCGGGATGTTCAGCGGAATCGCGTTGGCGCCAAGGCGGTCTCGCAGGCGGGCGACAACGTTGTAGAAGTCGGCCCCGATGCGGTCCATCTTGTTGACATAGGCGATGCGAGGAACGTTGTAGCGGTTCATCTGGCGCCACACCGTCTCGGACTGCGGCTGAACCGCGCCGACGGCGCAGTAGACCGCGACCACTCCATCGAGCACGCGCAGGCTGCGCTCCACCTCAACGGTGAAGTCGACGTGCCCGGGGGTGTCGATGATGTTGATCTTGTAGTTCGGAGCGCCGTCCACAAAGCCCTTGCCATCTTCGGCGGCAAAGCGGGTGGGGGTCCAGAAGCATGAAGTGGCAGCGGATGTGATCGTGATGCCGCGCTCCTGCTCCTGCTCCATCCAGTCCATCGTGGCAGCGCCGTCGTGAACCTCGCCCAGCTTGTGGTTCACGCCGGTGTAGAAGAGGATTCGCTCGGTCGTCGTCGTCTTGCCCGCGTCAATGTGCGCGGCAATTCCGATGTTTCGGACTCGGTCGATGGAGTGGGATCGGGCCATGGTGATGCTTCCTTCTGTTTCGGGTCGGCTTAGAACCGGTAGTGGCTAAACGCCTTGTTGGCGTCGGCCATCTTGTGAGTGTCTTCCTTCTTCTTCACGGCAGAACCCGTGTTGTTGTAGGCGTCCACAAACTCAGCAGCCAGCTTGTCGATCATGGACTTTCCGGCGCGCTTGCGGCTCAAAGTCACAAGCCAGCGCAGGGCCAGAGTCCTGCGGCGCTCGGGACGAACGTCCATGGGGACCTGGTAGTTCTGTCCACCGACTCGGCGAGGACGGACCTCCATGGTCGGCATGATGTTCTCGATGACCTTGTTGAAGACGTTCAGAGGCTCGTCCTCGACCTTCTTGGCGGCCAAGTCGAGCGCGCCATAGACGATCTGCTCGGCCTTGATCTTTTTGCCGTCCAGCATGAGCCGGTTGATGAATCGCTGAAGCAGCTCGGAGCCGTAGACCGGGTCCGGGTTGATGATGCGAGGGGGAATGCGTCCTTTTCTTGACATGGCGGTTTAGGGGAAATCCTTGCGGAAACGATCAGGCCTTCTTGGCCCGCTTCGCTCCATATTTGCTTCGGCTCTTCTTGCGGTTGCTCACGCCCGCAAGCTGCTGGGCGCCGCGCACGATGTGATAGCGCACACCGGGAAGGTCTTTGACTCGGCCGCCGCGCACCAGCACAACGGAGTGCTCCTGCAGGTTGTGGCCCTCGCCGGGGATGTAAGCCGTGACTTCGACGCCATTCACAAGCCGCACACGAGCCACCTTGCGCAAAGCCGAGTTCGGCTTCTTGGGGGTCATGGTGCGCACCTGAGTGCACACGCCCCGCTTAAAGGGGTTCCGCCGGAGAGCCGGCGATTTCGATTTCGCCTGGGCGACCTCGCGGCCTTTGCGGACGAGCTGGTTGACGGTCGGCATAACTGCTTGCTTTCCTCGATCATTCGCCGATTGCTTGTCCCGGACAATAAAAAGACCCCAGCGCTTCACGCTCGGGCCTTCGGTCAAAGTTCTTCGTCCGGTTGCAAAGATAATCCTTGCGGCTCCTCACTGGAAAGCGTCGGGAGTCCGGGTTGGGCTCTCGGCAGGAGCAGATGATAGTCCGGCCAGAGGCGTGATTGCAAGCCAAAGGGTCTCTTGGACCGCCCGCTGGCCAGAGGGCCCACGAAAAAGAAGGCGGGAACATCACCCGGCGCTGATGCGATATGCCCGGTCAAGTCTGGCCTCTGCGGCCAGGCGGAGTCAACCATGATCGCCACCCTCATTGCCGCCGCCTCCCTGGCCGCGGCCCAAAGCCACCCGGCCAACATTGTCGAGACCGCCGTCCAGGCCAAGTCCTTCCCCACTCTGGTGAGCCTGGTGCAGGCCGCCGACCTCGCCGAGCCGCTGCAGGGCAAGGGCCCCTTCACCGTCTTCGCCCCCAGCGAAGAGGCCTTCGCCAAGCTCCCCGATGAGCTGGTGCGCGAGCTGAAGAGCAACAAGCGCCTGCTGCGCGCCGTGCTGGGCTACCACGTTGTCCCGGGCCGGGTCTCCAGCGGTCAGGCTGCCCGGCTCACCAAAGCCGGAACCATTCTGGAGTTCGGCGGCAAGCCCCAAAACCTCAGCATCCGCGCCAAGAATGGCCGGCTGATCATCAATCAAAGCCTCGTGAGCAAAGCCGACATCGGGGCCTCCAACGGCGTCATCCATGTCGTCGACACCGTGCTTCTGCCCCCGGCAGACGTTCTGCAGTCGCTTCGCCGCCACTAAGCGAGGCTTGGTGGGACTGTACGAGACGTTCCATGCCCTTGCCCTCGCAAAAGCACATGGGCCGCCTGCACCGGCGGCCCGGAGTCAACCCAATCATGAATCTTCTCTCGAAAGCCGCCGCCCTTGCTGCGGCCGCCCTCGTCCTCCCGGTCTCGGCCCAGGCCCCGACCAAAGACATCGTCGACACCGCCGTCGGAGCCGGCAGCTTCAAGACTCTCGTCGCCCTCGTTCAGCAGGCCGGCTTGGTCGACACCCTCAAGAGCGACGGCCCCTTCACCGTCTTCGCGCCCAGCGATGAAGCCTTCGCCAAGCTGGACCCCGCCCTGGTCGCCAAGGTGACCGGCGACAAGGAGCTCCTGACCAAGGTGCTTCTCTACCATGTGGTTCCCGGCAAGGTGACCGCCGCTGACGTCGTCAAGGTCCGCCGCGCCGGAACCGCCCTCACCGAAGAGCACCGCACCGCCGGAGTCGCCGTGAAGGTGATGAACGGCAAGGTGACCATCAACCGATCCAACGTGGTCGCGACCGATGTCATGGCCAGCAATGGCGTCATCCACGTCATCGACGAAGTCCTCATTCCGCCGGCGTCGTTCCTCGACTAAGTCCCAAGCCTGCCCAAACAAGAACGGGGTCCGCGAGCGCTGCTCACGGACCCCGTTCCTTGTCCAGGTCAGATCAGTTTTTGGCCAGAAGGTCGCGGATTTCGGTGAGGAGCTTCTCCTCAGCCGACGGCTCGGGCGGGGGGGCCGGGGCCTCCTCCTGCTTTTTGATGGCCTTGTTGTAGGCCTTCACGACCATGAACATGACAAACGCCACGAGGAGCAGATTGATGATGGCGTTCAGGAATAGGCCAATGTTGAGCGTGACCGCTCCTGCCGCCTGAGCCGCCGCCAGCGTGGTGTAGGGGCCGGCCGTGGCGCCCTCCTTCAGGGTCACAAAGAGGTTCGAAAAATCCTGCCCGCCCGCCACCAGGCCGATCAGCGGGTTCACCAGGTTCTCCACAAACGCGGAGGTCGCAGCGCCAAATGCGGCGCCAATCACGACGCCGATGGCCAAATCAAGAAAGTTGCCCTTAAAGGCAAAGTCGCGGAACTCTTTGAACATTCCAGCCGCGATTATGCTTCTTCGGCCAAAGATTCTGCCGCACCCGGCGCAAGCGTCAGCACCGAGATCTCCGGGCGGCACAGAAAGCGAGGCACTCCGCCGATGACGGAGTGGCCCCCGATGCCCCGCGTCACATAGACCGGATGGCTGGCGCCGTGGACAAATCCCTGGGCGAATTTCCAGCCGTGCTCGCTGGGAATGCGGCTGATGCCGGGAAGCAGCACCTGGCCGCCGTGAGTGTGGCCGCTGAGCTGCAGGTGCGGCTTGGGCATCTCATCCCCCAAATCCTCGGCCAAGTCGGGGTTGTGCTGGAGCAGGATGCGCGTCAGCCCGGGGTCAGCCTGACCGGCGAGGCTCGCCAGCTCCCCTTTGTCGAGGCTCTCCAAGTCGGTGACCCCCATAAACTGGATGCGGGCGCCGTTGGCCTCGATGATGCGCGTCTGCCCGTCGATGAGGTCCACCGCCGTGTCCTGATTGAGCGGGTCGCTGATGCGCTCGGGCCGCCAGGCCATGTCGTGGTTGCCCAGCACACCCAGCACGCCCAGCCGCGCCGCCGCCGGCTCCATCATCCTCACCAGCTCCTTCGGGTCGTAGGGCATGCCGTGATGAACAAAGTCGCCGGTGATGGCGAGCACGTCGGGCCGCAGCCCCGCCGCCCGCTCCACCGCGCCGCGAAGATAGTCGAACGAGATCTTGTTGCCCAGATGAAAGTCGGCGATGTGGACGATGCGGAAGCCCTTGAGCGCTTCGGGAAGGCCGGGAATGCGGAGGGTGCGGCGGGTGACCTCGATCCAGCGCGGTTCGATGAGGTAGGCGTCCAGCGTCACGCCCAAAGCGGCGGCTCCGGCGGCGGCCAGAAGCCCTCGACGGCTCAGCAGCCGACGAGGCTTGGGCTTGTCATCGGCCTCCATGCTCCATTTATCGGAGGGTTTCAAGCCACTCCGCAAGCCGCAGGCCCCAATCGCGCAGGCCCGGCTCCTCGGTCAGCAGGCCATACCCATGCCCGCCGCGCGGAGAGATGTGCATCTCCAGGGGCCGATTGTGCGCCTTCATCGCCGCCGCAAAGGCCAGGATTCCCTCCACCGGGATGCCGTCGTCCATGGTGTGCACGGCGAAGGTCGGCGGAGCCTGAGGGCCGGGCGCGACATCGCTGCGCAGGGTCAGGCCGTCGGCCAAATAGGCGGCATAGATGAGGCCCAAAAAGTCGGGAGCGGGATCGGTGGTGGCGGCCGTCCAAGCGCTGAGGTGGCCGCCGGCCGAGAAGCCCATCACGCCCGCCCTTTGCCCGGGATGACGCTGGCGCACGATCTCCAAGGCACGGCGCAGGTCCTGCCGGCT
>JBGSIR010000439.1:0-6081 GCA_041742415.1 Fimbriimonadaceae bacterium
ATGGTTTCGCCATAGGGGCTGCGCGCCAGGCCATTGATGCCCAGGCTGTAGGCGCCGCCGAGCTGGCCGGTGCTCACCACGATCATCTGGTGGGTTCGCCAATCGCAGGGCG
Source organism: Fimbriimonadaceae bacterium (assembly GCA_041742415.1). Taxonomy (GTDB): domain Bacteria; phylum Armatimonadota; class Fimbriimonadia; order Fimbriimonadales; family Fimbriimonadaceae; genus JBGSIR01. The sequence goes on from JBGSIR010000439.1 coordinate 113, forward strand.
GCGCAAGCCAGCCGTATTGAGCCGGGCTCAGCCCGTAGAGCGGCCCGACCGCCCCCGCCCAAGCCGACTGGCCCGAAAAGACCTGAACACCCGCATCAAACGGGGTGGCATAGCCGCTGTACGCGGCGACCGGCGGGCCGCCCAGGCCGATCTGATAGGAAGGCGGGAGGTCCTTATCGGCGCTTCGGCTGGGCTGCGTGCGGAAGACGGGCATGCCGGCATGAACCACACCGCCCTTGGTGGCGTCGACGATTCCCACAGGCTTGTGGTTGAAAGGGTCAATCATCCCCGCCGTCTGCGCCCATGCGCCCGACGCAGCCGCAAAAACAAGGGCGCCGAAGCCAGCCTTCATATAAAGAGAAACGCACCGCCAGGCGGAGCGTTACCAAAAAAGAAAAATTGGTGCCGGGAGCGGGACTCGAACCCGCATGAGTTTAAGCTCAACGGTGTTTGAGACCGCCGCGTCTACCATTCCGCCATCCCGGCAGGGGAATTGACAATACCCTTAGGGCGCCCAGACCTGGCGGACCTCGGTCCGGGCCAGGATCTCTTCAAACACCGGCCGCCGCACAATCTCTGCCCCGCCCGTGCTCGCCGTAGCCGCCCCCGCCGCCGCTCCCCAGCGGATGCAGTCGGGCAGGCTGTGCCCTTGCCCCAATGCCGCCAAGAATCCTCCGAGGAGCGAATCGCCGCTGCCCACAGTGCTCCGCACTTCGATGGCGGGAGCGGGCGAAAGCCATGCGCCGGATGCTGCGCAGAGCAAAGCCCCTTTGGCTCCCAGCGAAACAATTGCCAAAGGATCGGAGGAGCCGCCCTCCTTTTGAAGTCGGCAAATCTCCTGCGCTGCCGCCAAAACCTCCCCATCGCCGGTCAAGGGGCGCCCCAGCAGCCGCTCGGCCTCCTTGAGGTTGGGCTTCACCAAATCTGGCCCTTCGGCCAAAGCCAGACGCATCACTTCGCCGTCGGCGTCGGCCAAGATTTTGGCCCCAGCCGAGCGGCCAATCTGAGTGAGCTCAGCAAAGGCTTCTGTCGGCAGGCCTTGGGGCAAAGATCCGCCAAGGCACAGCCATTCGGCATCCTTGCTCAGCTCGGTCACTTTGTCCTTGAGAGCCTGCCAAAGCTCCTGCGTAACCAGAGCGCCCTTGGCGTTCAATGTTGTAGGAGGGCCGGCGCCGTCTTCGATGTTGAAATTGGTGCGGGTGGGGTGTTCGGTGCGGAGAAATGCAGCTTCAACCCCCTGCTCCAAGAGGATGTGACAGATCTCGGCCCCTGTGCCGCCGCCCAAATAACCGGTCGCGACGGTCCTCGCGCCCAGCTCGGCGGCCGCCCGCGAAAGGTTGAGCCCCTTGCCCCCAGCGTCCACTTCACGAAGGGTCACGCGGTTAGTGTCGTGAGGCTTCAGGCCGTCGACATAGAGGGTCACATCCAGGGCCGGATTTGGGGTGACGGTCAGGATCATTTAGCCATGACGTCCACGAGAAGAAGCTTTTCGGGGTCGATGGTTTTCTTGGTGCTGAGCACATAGCTGAGCGGGTGGCTGACGAGCTTGTTGCGGTCGATGCCGATCATTTCGCCGGTGTATCCGCTCACGAGCCGATTGGCCGCCATCGCGCCCATCCGCAGGGCGAGCACGCGGTCGAAGGCGCTGGGGCTGCCGCCGCGCTGCATGTGGCCCAGCACAATGCTGCGGGCCTCAAAGCCTTCTTGGCTGTCCAGATACCGCTCAATTTCGCTGCCCCGCGCCGCGCCTTCGGCCACCACGATGATGGAGCTTTTCTTGCCCTTGGCCCGCATCTCGCGCAGGTTGTCGCAGACCTCGCGCAGGCTGTAGGGAACCTCGGGAATCAGCACCGCCTCGGCTCCACAGGCCAGGGCGCACTCTAGGGCGATGAAGCCATTGTGCCGGCCCATGACCTCAATAACGAAGACGCGGTCGTGCGAATAAGCGGTGTCGCGCACCTTGTCGATGGCATCGCGGGCCGTGTTGACGGCGGTGTCGAAGCCGATGGAAAAATCGGTGCCGGGGATGTCGTTGTCGATGCTGCCAGGAAGGCCCATCACGGCGACGCCATGCTCGGCGGCAAAGACCTTGGCGCCGGTGAGCGAGCCGTCTCCGCCGATGATGACGAGGCCCTCGATGCCCAGCTTATCCAGCGAAGCCTTGGCGGCCGCCCGGCCCTCGGGAGTTCGGAATTCCTGCGATCGGGCGGATTGAAGAATCGTGCCGCCCAGGCTGATGATGCCGCCGACGCTCTTGCTGTTCATCGGATGAGCGTTGCCGGTAATGACGCCCTGCCAGCCGTGCTGGAAGCCGTAGACTTCCACGCCGCGGTTCAGAGCCGTGCGCACCACGGCTCGAATAGCCGCATTCATTCCCGGAGCATCTCCTCCGCTCGTCAAAACGCCGATGCGCTTCACTCTAGTCTCCTCCCCATAAAAAAGGGAGCCATCGGCTCCCTCGCTCAAAGTTATGACGCGGCTCGGCCCTTAGTGGACGCAGGAGCCGTTCGTGGCATAGTCCGCGCTTCGGCGGACCCAGTTGACAAACGACTCGTAATCGTCCAGCAGGACGTGCGGAAGTCGAACGTACTGGGGCATGGGCGCCGCAGTGGGGTCGGCCTTCAACGGCTCGGCGCCATCCATTTCCAGCGCGGTCTCCATGTCGTTCGGCGAGAGCTTGAGCCCAACGTCTTCTCCGACTAAGTAGGCAAACATTTTGTTGCCAGAGTAGAAGGCCATGCCGTCAAACATGCGGCGAGCTCGAACGTCAAGACCCTCCGCCGCCTTCATCATCTGCTCGTAGCGAATGGGTCTATAAACCATGGGCGTCCCTCCAAAACATGCGGCGGGGGCCGAAGCCGCTCAGCCGCAGGCGTTGACAACATCATACCCGAAAATGGCCTGACGGCGCGGAGCGGAGCTTTGCGGCGCAGGTAGCCTGCCGCATTGTGGCCGAGCCCCGCCTTGCCCTCATCGACGGCTACAGCCTCCTCTTCCGCGCCTACTACGGCAGCCCGCCGCTCACCACCAGCGATGGCCGCCACTGCGGAGCCCTCTTCGGCTTTTTGAACATGATCATGGCGGTTCTGCACGAAGAGAAGCCCACCGCCATCGTCATCGCCCTCGACGCGCCGGGCAAGACCGTCCGTCACTCCGACTTTGCCGAATACAAAGGCGCCCGGCGAGAGACGCCGCAGGAGCTGATCGAGCAGCTCGTTGCCTCGCGCGATCTCATGGCCCGCCTCGCCATCCCCACCCGCGAGCTGCCTGGATACGAGGCCGACGACGTCATTGGCACCCTCAGCCTGATGGCCAAGGAAAAGGGCTGGCGCACCGTCATCATCTCCGGCGACCAAGACGCCATTCAGCTGGTGGACGAGACCACGACCGTGGTGATGCCCCAGGCCGGCCGCAACCCCGCCAAGCGATATGACCCCGACGCGGTGCGCGAAAAGTACGGCTTCGAGCCCGCGCAGATGATCGACTACAAGGCGCTGGCCGGCGACTCCAGCGACAACATCCCCGGCGTGCCCGGCATCGGCGAAAAGTCGGCCAAGGCGCTCATCGATCAGTTCGGGAGCATCGCGGCTCTGATGGAGGGCATGGACCAGGCGCCCGACAAGTTCCGCAAGAAGCTGGAGCCCGCCATCGAAAGCATGGTGCTGAGCCACAAGCTGGCCACCATCCTGCGCGACGCCCCCATCGAATTCGACTTCGCCCCCTATCGGCTCAGCCCGGCCCAGGCGCAGACCGCCCAAGACAGCCTTCTCGCCTACGAGTTCCGCTCGATGACCGAGCGCATGATGAAGGCGCTCACCCCCTTCATCCAAGCTGAAGAAGGCGGCGGGCCGCTCTTTGCCGCCGCCGGCCAGGACATCGTTTGGAAGGACGCCGGGCGGCGCACCTTCGACGGGCTCAAGATGTTCGTGGGTCAGGAGCCGTTCGGGCTTTTCCTGGCCAGAGACGACTGCTTTGTGGCCCGCTCGACCATGGTCGCCAGCGGAGCCCGAGCCGACGGCATCGCTCTGCTGCGCGAGCTGCCCGGCCAGGCCATCGGCCACGACTTGAAGGCCGCCTACAAAGCCGCTGGAGCCCAAGAGCCGCCGCTCATGGACACCCTTCTGGCAGGGTTCCTCGCCAACAGCGAACGGGGCGCGAGCACTCTGGGCGACCTCATCGTGAGCTGGCTCGACGGCCCCTCCGCCGCCAGCCCCCAGGAGTGCGCCGCAGCCCTGGTCCAGCTCTACGCCAAGCTTTCGCAGACCCTGGAAGAGGAGGGCCAAACGCCTGTTCTCCGCCAGGTCGAGCTCCCCCTGGTGCCGATCCTCGCCGAGATGGAGGAGGCCGGCATCGCCGTTGACCGGGGCATGCTGGAGGACTTCTCCAAGAGCCTGGAGGTCTCCATTGTCGAGTCCAAACGTGAAGTGCACGAGATGGCGGGCGAGGAGTTCAACATCGGCTCGCCCAAGCAGCTCGGCGAAGTGCTTTTCGAGCGCATGGGGCTGCCCGGGGGCAAGAAGACCAAGACCGGCTGGGCCACCGGAGCCGAGATTCTGAGCGAGCTGGCTACCGAGCACCCGATCGCCGGCGCAGTGCTGGGCTGGCGCGAGCTCACCAAGCTGAAAAGCACCTACGCCGACGCCCTGCCCAAGATGATCAAGGAGGACGGCCGCATTCACACCTCCTTCAATCAGGCGGTCGCGGCCACGGGCCGGCTCAGCAGCAACGAGCCCAACCTGCAGAACATCCCCATCCGCACCGAGCTGGGCCGGCAGATCCGCCGCGCCTTTGTCGCTCCCCCGGGCCGCGAGCTGCTGGCGCTGGACTACAGCCAGATCGAGCTGCGCATCCTCGCCCACCTCTGCGAAGACCCCGCTCTCACCGAGGCCTTCCGCACCGGCCAGGACGTGCACACCGCCACCGCGGCGCTCATGTTCAACGAGAGCCTGGACTCAGTGAGCAAGGAGCATCGCCGCCTGGCCAAGCTGCTCAACTACGCGGTGCTCTATGGTGTCACCGGCTTTGGCCTGGCGAATCAGCTCGGCCCGGGCTTTGGCGCCGCCGAGGCCAATGCCCTCATCAAGCAGTACAACGAGCGCTTCCCCACCGTCAAGGCCTTCACCGAATCAATCGTGGAAGAAGCCCGCGCCACCGGCAAAACGGCGACCATGCTGGGCCGCATCCGCCGATTCCCCGAGATCAAGGCCCCCAACTGGAACCGCCGCCAATATGCCGAGCGGCAGGCGATGAACGCCCCCATCCAGGGCGCCGCCGCCGACATGATCAAGCTTGCCATGGTGGCCGTGGACCGGGAGATTCCCGACAGCCAAGCGCGGATGCTCCTGCAGGTTCATGACGAACTGGTGTTCGAGATCCCTGCCGGAGACCGCTCCGCCGTCGAGCCCATTCGGCGGCTGATGGAGGAGGCGATGCCGCTTCAGGTGCCCGTGGAGGCCGACGCCAAGGCCGGCCCCAACTGGCTCGATATGGAGCCCGTGCCCCGGCCCACGGCATAGACGCCAATCTCCTGAATCTCCAGCCGCCCGCCCTGGGGCAGCAGGATGCGCACATATCGGCCCCGCACGGGGCCGGTGCTGAACTTGATTTCGGTCTGCCCGGCCGCGCTCAGGCCGCGCGGAGGCAGCACCTGGGCGGGCTTCATTGGCAGGCACCAAAAAAGGGAGTCCGTCATCAGGTCGCCCGTGCCGCGCACCATCACGGCCACCTCCACCGCATCCAGCGACGCCAGCATCATCGTAAATCCGCTCAGGCCCAGGTCGCGGCCAAGGTCCAGCTCCAGCCAGGCATCCTGGCCTTCCATGACCACAGACGTCTCCGCCTTGCCATCCCAAAGGCCGAAAAGCTGGGAGGGGAAACGGCCTTGGCTGTCTTCGGGCGCCGCCAGCGCCGCCGCGTTCGTCAAATCCAAGCCCGGGCCGGCGGCCAGCAGGCGCACTTCCAGCGAAGTG
>JBGSIR010000440.1:0-6199 GCA_041742415.1 Fimbriimonadaceae bacterium
CACGAGCCATCCGGCGTCGCCATCGGCAGCCACCACGCCGCCGGACGGCGGGAGGCAGCGGCCATGCCATCGCGGGTGAAAACGCAGGCGCGAATCAGGCGAATGCGCTCTCGTTCGGCCCGCCGCGAAAGGCTCAATCGCATCTGGCGGGCGTGTTGAAAGTCGGGGCGAGCCAGTGCGGCCTCCTGCTCGGCGGCCACCTTCCTCCACTCGGCCCATCCTTCGGAAGTCTGCCGGCGCAGATCCTCGATGCGGGCCTGCAGGGCCTCGCGGCCCGCAAGGTCGGGTTCGGCCTGCTCAAAGACATGGGCGCGGAAGTGACGGCCAAGCTCGTGCTCGGCGCAGTTCCTCATGCGCTTGAGAATGCGAATGTTGTCCACCAGGGCTCGGCGCTGGCGATGAAAACGGTCCATCTCCACCCGCAAACCATCGATGGTCTGACGGGCGCTTTCCAATTCAGCCATGTGGCCAGACCACTCGCCGCCAAATCGCTGCGCCAGCCAGGCCAGCAGCTCATCCGGGCGGCGGATTTCCGCCAAGGCGTCCAAAATCGACTGCGCCTCCGCCTGCCAATCGGGCAGCCGCTGCGCCAGTTCAGTGCCGTCTGCCTCAGCGCGCCGCGCGATGACCTGCAGCGGCTCGGGCAGCCGGAACCGCACGGGCGAAGCATGCTCCAGGGCGCCCCAGGTGTCATATCCGATGCGCAGAATGGGGTTGAGGTCCAGAGAAAATCCGCTCTCGGCCAGAGTCTGGTGCATGCGGCGGCTCCGATGGATGTACCCGCTGGCGCCCTCATGCATCACGAAAATGAACTCGGCGGCCAGCATGCCGATGAGCGTGACGGCCTTGCCGATGAGCACCGTCTGCGGGCCAAACTTAGCCTCCAGCGCCTCGGCAAGCTCCTGGACCGACTCGGGCCGGCGGCGGAGCGAGAAGCCCACGGGCTCGCGGAAATCAATCACTCCGCCCCGGCTGCCAAGCCTCAGCGTTCCCCGTCCGCGACCCGGGAGCCAAACTTCAAAGGGCAGCGCGCCCGTGCCGAAGCTGGGCAGGGGATAAGTCTCCGAGCCCTCGACCGCCGCATTGTAGGCCTCCTCCGCCGTCCGCCGCGTGGCAGGGTGCAGAAAAGCGTCCAGGATGCGGAATCGGGGGAGGCCTGCGGTCTGCGAGTTGAACTGAAGGAGCTCGGTGGTGGCCGAAGCCTCCACGTCAACCGCTTCGCCGCTGGCCAGGGCATAGGCGTCGGCCACGATTTCGCGGTAGGCGTCTCCCAGGCTGGAGTCCGGCCTGGCTCCGGCCTCGCACAGCATCTGGTGCACTTTGCCGCCCACCCGCCGGGCCTCCAGGCTCAAAATGGAGTGCGCCGACTCTGCGACAGCCTGATCCAGCGCGGCGCAGAGGGCTTCGGCGGAATCGGCAAAGGGCAGCTCAGCGGTGGTGGGCGGAGCCGCGTCGGCGCAGGCCACGCCGCGCCAGCCCCAAGCCTCGGTCATTTCGTCGATGAACCCAGGCTCCTCGTGCTCAAAGAGCTGAACTTTGGCTCCGTGCCGCGCCATGAGGCTGCGGGTGACCACCGTTTCGGACCCGAACAGTGAGGAGAACTCCGCCGCGGCGCTCCAGAGGCTGCGGGTGGAGGTGTCGTTGTGCCGCAGCGCGGCAAACCGCTTGCCGCCGAGCGAGACGGGCGTCTTGGCGAAGTAGTCGGTGTCGTGCACACCCGCCACAAAGCGGCGGGAGAAGCCGTGCTGGCGCATGCTCTGCAGCACCCCCGCCTTCATGGGCTCGTCCCAGAACACGGTCTGCCCCAGCGCCAAAAAGGGCGCAAGGGCAGACCGCTGATCAAGCTCTTCGAGGATCAGCCGCTGAGTGCGACAGAATTCATCCATTCAGGGGCGTTCCCCCTATGCTACGCCCTGGGGGCGGGCCTGGCAGCGCCAGGCCCGATTTGTCCAGATTTACTGGGTGACCTTGGCGGCCACGACAGCCAGGCGAGCCTTCAAGACTCCCAGCAGGGTGTTGGGGCCGTCCGGCTGACCATCCATCAGGGCAATCGCCTTCTCATAGACCATCTTCGATCCCTTGAAGTCGTCGCAGCCTTCGCAAGCCATGCCCGCATAGTAGAGGGCGATGGGGTTGCTGGAGGCCTTGAAGACGCGGTCGGCAAGGGCCACAGCCAGGGTCTTGTCACCGGTGCGAGACTGACCATAGGCGAAGTTGGCGATGGCGGCGTGATTGGCTTCGCCCTCGGCCATCATGGTGTCCACCAGCTTGTCGAACTCGGGGCGGTTGTCCTTGGCCAGCATGCCCATGAGAGCGCTGGTCGCGGCCTGCTTCATGGCCGGCTTTTCGGCGGCCATCTTCTTGAGTCCGGCGATGGCCTCTTCCTTCTTGCCCTCGTCATAGCTCTTGCGGAGCGAGGCGAGGAGCTGCTGGTTGGCGGCGTATTCGCGGTTCTCGTTCACGCCCTTCGTGAAGTCGCGCTTGGCGGCCTCCAGATCGTGCGTGCCGTCGATGACGGCGGCGAGCGGGGCGTCCATGCTCATGGGGTGGCCCACCCAGACCACTTTCTGGTCCTGAACGATGAAGGCGGTGGGGATGCCGTTCTGCTCGGCGGCGGTCATCCAGTTTTCGGCCATAAAGCCGTCGGCGGTGTCCATGGCCACCTTGTAGTCCATCTTGTCGCCGAACTTGGCCACGAACTGGCGCACCTGCTCGTCAATGGTCTTGGTTTCGCTTCCGCGCTCCCACACGGCAAATCCGATGAAGGTGACCTCAGGATTCTCCTTCTGGAGCTTGGTGAGGTGGGGGATCGACGTGATGCACGGTCCGCACCAGGTGGCCCAGAACTCGACCACATAGGTCTTGCCCGGCGCAAAGGAGTAGACCGGAGTGCCCTTGACCCAGCCGGAAAAGTCGGTGGCGGGGGCGGGGTTGCCGGGCATCACCTTCGGCGGCTCGGCCGATTGGGCAAAGGCCAATGAGGCCATACCCAGGGCCAAGGCCGACACAACTGCAGTTCGAATCATTTCACTGTCTCCACAAGACCGGCGCATCAGGCCCAGTCCGCTTGGGGCCAGTCTTACACAGATGGAACGCAAAAGGCCATAGTCAGGTTCCAATGCCGTCTGACATCCGCAACATCGGGATCATTGCGCACGTCGACCACGGCAAGACCACCCTTGTCGACGCCATCTTCAAGCAGGCGGGCCTCTTCCGCGACAACCAAGTGATGGCCGACCGCGTGATGGACCGCAACGATTTGGAGCGTGAGCGGGGCATCACCATTCTCTCCAAAGTCGCCAGCGTCAACTACCAAGGCATCAAGATCAACATCGTTGACACCCCCGGCCACGCCGACTTTGGCGGCGAGGTGGAGCGCGTGCTCAGCATGGTCGATGGCGTCCTGCTGGTCATCGACGCCAACGAGGGGCCCATGCCCCAAACCCGCTTTGTTTTGAAGAAGGCCCTCGCCAACGGGCTCAAAATCTGCGTCTTCGTCAACAAGATCGACCGTGAAGGCGCCCGTCCCCACGAGGCCTATGACAAGGCCATCGACCTCTTCATTGACCTCGGCGCCGAAGAAGAGGACCTGGAATTTCCCTACCTCTTTGGCAGCGGAGCCGGCGGATTTGCCCGCACCCGCGCAGACGGAACCGAAGACACCCTGCAGCCCCTGTTCGAGATGATCAAGAACGAGGTGCCCGAGCCCCGCGTTCAGGAAGAGGGCCCCGTGCAGCTTCAGGTGAACAACCTGGACTACGACGACTATGTGGGCCGCATGTTTGGCGGCAAGCTCCTGCGCGGAACGGTGCGCGTAGGCGACCGCCTCACCCTGGTGCGCGGCGACCGGCAGACCGGCTTCAACGTCAGCAAGCTCTGGCGGTATGAGGGCCTCAAGCTGGTGGAGCAGGAATCCATCGGCGCCGGCGAGATCGCCATGCTGGCCGGCCTCGATGACGTGCTCATCAGCGACACCGTCTGCGCCGCCGGGTTCATCGAGCCCCTTCCCCGCATCGAAGTTGAGCCGAACACGCTCAGCATGAACTTCTTCGCCAACACCAGCCCGCTCTCGGGCAAGGACGGCGGCAAGTTCCTCACCATTCACAAGCTGCGCGAGCGCATGGAGCGCGAGGAGAAGATCAGCGTGAGCCTGGAGATCGACCACACCGCCCCGGCCGACACCGTCAAGGTCTATGCCCGCGGTGAGATGCAGCTTTCGGTGCTCATCGAAACCATGCGCCGCGAAGGCTATGAGATGGCCATCGCCCGCCCCGAAGTCGTCTTCAAGGAGACCACGCTCGGCCTCACCGAGCCCATCGAGCAGCTCACCTGCGAAACGCCCGACGAATCGCTTGGCGGCGTGCTGGAAGAGCTGAGCCGCCGCAAGGCCGAAGTGCAGGACATGAGCCAAATGGGCAACGGCCGCACTCGCGTGGTCTGCAGCATCCCCACCCGAGGCCTCATCGGCTTCCGCTCCAACTTCCTCACCCTCACCCGAGGCACGGGCATCATGGCCACCATCTTCGAAGGCTTCGAAGCCTTCCGCGGCCCGATCCTCAACCGCACCTCGGGCTCGCTCATCGCCAAAGACAGCGGCAAGATCACCCGCTACGCCTATGAGGATGTGCAGCAGCGCGGCACGTTCTTCTATCCGGTCGGCTGCGACGTCTATGCCGGCATGGTGGTGGGCGCCTGCAGCCGCGACGAGGAGATGATCGTGAACGTGACCAAGGCGAAGGCGGCCAACAACATGCGCAGCGCCACCAGCGACAGCACCACCGTGCTGGACGCCCACATCGACTTCAGCCTGGAGCAGGCCCTGAGCTGGCTCCGCGACGACGAGCTTCTGGAGGCCACCCCCAAGCAGCTCCGCTTCCGCAAAAAGATCCTCGACCACGCCGAGCGCAAGGTCGCCGAGCGCAAGTCGCGGGTTTAAGCGCTTCGCCTTAAGGGCTTACGAAGGGAATATTCCAAGGATTATTCCCAGTGGCTCTGGTGTACTGAATTCTTACTGCCAATACTGATGTCATCAGCACAATAGCTGAAGATGAATCAGGATGAGGAACCTCCCTTTGAAATGGAAGATCGGCGGATCGATGGGGGCTTTGGCCCTTGTCTCCGCCCTTATCGTACTGGCCGGAGCCATTGGGATGAACCAGATGGGGGGCGTCCTGCAGAATCTTCGCACCGAGAAGATTGAAGCCATGCGGGCCGCCGCCGATGAAGTGACCAGCGCCGCGGCCACCGGAGATCTCGAAGGCGCCCGCGCCGCTCTCTCGGCCAGCTCGACGCTTTCCGCCCAGACAGCCGTTGTCGCCGCGCTGAAAGCAGCGAAGGACGAAGTGGCCAATGTTGCCGAAGCCCGAGCCGATTCCGCCATCGGCGCCTCGCGAGGATGGTCAGCGGCCATGTTCGTGGGCCTGGTTCTTCTCTGCGCCACCGGGGCCGTGTTGACCTTCATCCTGGTTCGCGCCATCACCCAGCCCATGGAAGTGCTCGGCCAGAGGCTGATGAAAATGGACGAGGTCTGCCTGACCGGGTTCGGCCACAGCCTGAACGCACTGAAAAGGGGCGACTTCACCCATGAAGTTGTGCCGCAGACCACGCCGGTGCCCAACCCCAGCAAAGACGAAGTGGGGCAGCTCTGCTCCACCTTTAACAGGATCCTGGCCAAAGTGCAGGCGGCGGTGGGCGACCTCAACGAGGCGCGCCTTTCGCTCAGCAGCCTGGTGAATCAAGTGCAGTCGCAGGCCGGGCAGATTTGGCCGACCGACGGAAGCCAGTCTGGCGTGAGCCGCGCCCTGGTCGAGGTGGCGAACACCGTCTCGATGTCCGCCGCCACCAGCGGAGAAATGGCCACGGCCAGCGAGCAGCTCGCCCACTCGGCCAGCCAGGCCGCCGCCACCGTCGAAGCCATCGACCAGAGCATTCAAGGCATGGCCGAGCTGAACAAGCAGGTGAGCGAGCGAAGCCAAGAGGCCGCGCACGACGCCCAGGCTGGCCAGCAGATGCTGCAGGAGCTGACCCAGGCGCTGGACGAAATGGACAGCCGCAGCGAAGCCGGCATGACCGCCGTCCGCGAGCTCGGCGCCATGCAGGACCGCATCGGCAGCATTGTTCAGACCATCCAGGAGATTAGCGAGCAGACCAACCTGCTGGCGCTGAACGCCGCCATCGAAGCCGCCCGCGCCGGAGAGAG
>JBGSIR010000441.1:0-9692 GCA_041742415.1 Fimbriimonadaceae bacterium
GAGCCGCTGCCGAGGAAGGCACCGACCGCGCCTCCCGCCCGCAGAAGAAGGCCGGCTGGGCCAAGGCTGCGCCCAAGTTTGATCATCCGAAGAAGAGCTTTACTCCGCGTGCGCGTCCAGAGGGGGCCTCCTCAGCCGATGGCGCGGGGGTGCAGGCGGAGACAGCGAGCAGGGCCGAGGCGGCCAGGAGGCTTTGCATCATGCCTATGGCAATGCCTGCCCGCCGCGGATTGTTTCACGCCCGCCGTCGAATGGCGGATGAAGGCCCTATACTGCAGTGCGTGAGCGTCATCGCCGCTGCTCTTGCCCTCATGTTCCCCGCCGTTCAGCCCCCGCATGGCCTGCTGCAGGCCCAAGGAAACCGCATCGTCGGCGCCCAGGGCGAGGCCGTGAGCCTGGCGGGCATGAGCCTCTTTTGGAGCCAGTGGATGCCCCAGTACTACACCGCTGGCACGGTGAGCTGGCTGAAGACGGACTGGAAATCGGGCATCGTGCGCGCGGCGATTGCCGCCGACCAGGGCGGCTATCTCACCCAGCCCGAGGTCGAGTGGGCCAAGGCCTGCGCCGTGGTCGATGCGGCCATCGCCGAAGGGATGTATGTGATTGTGGACTGGCACACCCACCACGCCGAAGACCACCCCGATGCGGCGGTGGAGTTCTTTGGGCGGCTGGCGAAGAAGTATGGAAACAGCCCCAACATTGTCTATGAGATTTATAACGAGCCGCTGCAGGTGAGCTGGAGCGGAGTCATCAAGCCTTATGCGGAAAAGGTGATCAAAGAGATTCGCCGCCACGACCCGGACAATCTGGTGATTGTGGGCACTCCGAACTGGTCGCAGTATGTGGATGACGTGATCCCCGACCCGATTAAGGATGCCAACGTGGCCTACACGCTTCACTTCTATGCCGGCACCCACAAAGCCGAGCTCCGCGCCCGCGCACAGAAGGCCCTGGACGCCGGCCTCGCGCTGGCCGTGACCGAATGGGGCGGCGTAAACGCGAACGGCGACGGCGACTGGGACACCGCCTCGGTGGCCGAGTGGCTGGAGTTCATGAAGGCGAACAAGATGATCCACTGCAACTGGTCCATCGCCGACAAAGTGGAAGGCGCCTCCGCCCTCAAGCCCGGCACGTCCGGCGACGGCGGCCGGAAGGGCTCGGACTTGACTCCAAACGGATTGAAGATCCGCGAAATTATTCGGGGCTGGGGTCGATAGCGGGCGGCAGGAAGACGCGAACACTCTCAGTCTCGCGCCTTTGGGCCCTGAACATTTAGTCAAAGTGAATAGGCTCACCGCACTTGGTCCTTGATCATACTTTGGAACTCCCTTATATCAAGCGTGGCCGTTGGCCCCTTTGTCCAAAGCAAGGATTCATCCGGCAGACGGGCGCGGTGCATTTCCTTGTACTCGCTCATGATCGCAGAACCAAGCAAGATCATCGCTCCAATTGCCAACACACTCCAAAATTCGAGCGAACCGATTCCGCTGTAAAATAAAGGAAAGGCTGCGAAGATTATCAAGACACTCAGGCCAACCCTCCGCCTTGGGCCATGGTTCCAGCTCCGGGTGGTCAGGTAACGCTCTGACCCAGGCCGCGCCAAGCTCCAAACGACATGATCCCATTGTTCATCAGGAGCCCAGACTTCAAGCGCTGTGCCGTCATCTCGCACCAATTGCCACCCGTTTTTGCTTGAGTAAAATTCCCTGACATCCTGCCATTCGGTCTCCCATAAGACAGCACCCTCTTCGAAATACTGCACAGAATCGACCGTGACGTCAAGCCATCGTCTTTTCGCGAATCGCCTGAGAAGATACCAAAACACAAAAGATGCTGCAGCAACAGTGGTTGCCTGCAGGGCTGTTCTCAAGCGGCTATAATCTACAGGTATCTCCGGGACATAGCGAATACTGAGCGCAAGTGTGACTGCACCAAAAAGCATTTGGATGGCCAGCAGATACCACGGCCATCTAAGCCGGGCCGGAATACTCAGCCTGCTCGAATTAATCACTTGGATTCCTCGATAAAGTCGGACAACTGCGCTTCGGGCACGAAGTCTGCGCCTTCGACCTGAATATCCCCATCACGGAAGTAGATTCGCGCGCCTTGCAGTTTGGGCTGAGAGCCCTGGTAAACGAAAGCGCGGGGCTGGTCGTCGAGGATGGCGCGGATGGGGTAGAGGTCTGCGGCGCAGGCGGGGCGCTCGCCCAGCACCCAGCGGCGGATGTCTGTTGGGGCCCCGATGGCCTGCCGGTCCAAGCGCTTGGCAAGAAATCCTGCTGCCACGAAGATGACCCCAGCCGTGGCGGAAAGCATAACGGGCAGAGAAGGCTCGAAGCCCAAGGCCAGCGAGGCTGCGGCGACGAAAATCTGCGGCAGCAGCAGAGCCAAAGTCATGGCCCGGTCCAGAATTCCCTTGCTTTTGGCGACTCGTTCAACCGGGGTGCACATCACTCCCGGCCTCGCCAAAGCCAACACGGCAGCAGGCCAGGGGGCTGCCGGGCCGCTGACTTTGAATTTCCGGCCCACCTGGTCAATCAGAGTCCACCGATCTGAATCGATGCGAACCTCGGCAAGATCGGCCCAGCCGGTCTCCCATCGCGTTTGGCCCTTCTCCTCATAGCGAACGAAGTCCGCATCAATGACCAGCTCTCCTGGCCGGTCGAAGCGCAGCAGGACAAGAATGATGGCGACTTGGAGAACACCGAAGGCAGCCGCGATGAACACGAGGCCAGCGAAATCAGGCTCAAGAATTTGCGCTGCCAGCAAGGCGGAAAGAAGCGCCACGAACGAGACGGGCACTGCCGCCTTTGAAAAGACACCGGACGCCGTGCTGATTCGAAGCTCGCGCCGCCCTTCGCTCACCGCTCTATTCTAGGCTGCGGCATCCCCAATTGGGGAGAGGGCAAAAAATTGCCCTGGTGCGCCGGAGAGGACTCGAACCTCCACTTCCTTTCGAAAACTACCACCTCAAGCTTCGAGTTACGTTCCACGTGAAACACTTGATCCCTTTGCTGCTCCCTCATCCATGTTGAAGGCGCGCCGGATGGCCTCTCGCTTGAGGTCTCGGCGGGAGCGGGCGTAGATGCGGGCGAGGATGGCGGGGTCGTGGCCGGTGAGCTCGGAAACGGTGCGAAGATCGGCTCCTCTCTCGAGCAGAAGCATGCCATAAGATCCGCGAAGATCATGGAGGGTGATGTGGCTGAAGGGAGTGTCCTTCAGCGCCTTCTTCCACCGGGCCTGGAGCGCCAAGGGTGAGAGCGGCCGATCTTCTCCTTCGAGGTCATCGGCAAGGACGTATCCGGTGAGGGGTGGACCAATCTGCGCTTCGAGCTCGGGTGGCAGGGGGAGCCAGCGGTAGCCGCGGGCGCTCTTCGGCGGCTTTATGATGAGCTGGCCACGCACCTGGGCGAGAGAGCGCTCGATGCTGACCCCGTCGTCGTCGCGGTCCTCATGCCGCAGACCGCACATCTCGCCACGGCGGAGCCCAAGGCGCAGGCCGAGGAGGGCGGCCATGCGCACCTCGGGCGGCATGGGCAGAGCCAGGAGGCCGTCCTGTTCGGCTGGGCTGAGCACGACGATGGTCTGCTCGCGGTCGCGGGGCACTGCGACGTCGAGATCCTTGACGCCGAGGCTCTTCAGTGTGCTCATCAGGAATGAGGCGGCGCGCTGGACGGTGCTGGTGACGCCGGTCTGCCGGTTGATCCAGGCCTGGACGACCTCGGCATTGATCTGATCGAGGGGCAGGTCTCCGATTGGATCATCCACGATGCGGGTGCGAAGGATGATCTCGTAGAGACTAGCGGTCGTTGGCGAGAGGCCCTTGGCCAGCCTGGCGTCGAGCGATTTCCGGGCCAATGTCGTGAATGAGGGCGAGGCGGCGGACTCTCTTTTGGCGCTTTCGAGGAGCCGGTTCAGCTTCAGCCGAGCGGCCGGAATCGCCTCCCTGCGGCTCTTCATCACTGGGCCGAAGAACCGATTCTGCTTTCGCCCCAACAGGCTTTGCTGCTCCTCGGTCAGCGTGAGCCGGCCCCGGAACTGACTCCCGATCTGCTGAATGCTCCCTTCGCCGTCGCTTCGGCGCGCTGCCTTTGATCCACTCCCCATGGGCCTGGAGGGTCGTATACCACGCTCGCCCCCTTTGCCAGCCGTCCAGCTCGCCGGCCAAGATCGCATCCCTGAGAGTTGTCACAGGATCTCCGGTCATGGCCGACACCATGCGCAGGCGCATGAGCTGGTCGGGCAGGGGCGAGAAGGCGAGCATGGCGGCCTAGTCGAACTCCTCTTCGTCGTCGGTGTAGAAGGGTGGAAAGCCCTCGGGGATGTCGTCGTTCTCGATGTAGACCGAGGCCTGGTCGGCCATGCCGTCGTACTCGGGTCGCCTTCGGACGCCGATGTCGGTGAAGCGGTCAGGAGTCACGGGGTAGCCGCTCATGTAGGCTTGCCGAGCCTGCCCAGGCGTCGGCGCGACGACCATCAGCCAGCTACCATATTGGCAAGAGAAGTCTTGAGCGCATGCCCAGCCCTTCATCGGCCCGCGACCTCCATCCATGCCACCCCGTGCAGCTGAGCAATCTCAGGCATCGTCGCCCTCCTGCGCGGGGTTGGCGAAGATTGACTGAGACGGCTTTTCCCTCATAAGCACGCTTTCAATAATTTGCTGGGAGCGCGCGTTGTCGGCTTGGGCTCGCTTGACCTCGCGCACTGCTGAGTCCGCCCACTCCAGCTTTGCCTTCAGGTCGGCCACCTCAGCCCTCAGCCTCTCCATCTCCTCGCGTTGGGCGTCGTAGAGGTCGGCGCGGACGTACTCGGTGACACGCCTTTCCTCATGGGCCGCGAAATCGTTCATTTCGGAAAACGTCGTTTTAACGTATGGCGTGTCCAGGCTTCCTGGGTAAGGCCAATGCCCTGCACGTCGCCAAATCCTCTCCGGCGCCCTCTTCGGGTCACTCATCGAGCACCCCGGCTTATCTTGTTTTGAGGACGCCTGGCACGCCTTGGCCCTGCCGGATATGGCGCCCACTTTTCAAAGGTTTCGACCATTTGAAATCTTGTGAGACGCGATTCGCCAATGTACTCCCATTGATCATCCTCGACGGCAGATCGGCTCATTCGAATGGCATCATGTCCTTTTGACAGGAAGAACGCACAATCAGGAGAGTCATCAATCTCGGTAATTGGGCGCCAGTTGATTGTCTCATTTGATTCTCCGTTGGCCATCATTGCGACAACCATATAGGCATGCGTCTTATCGACGACACAAATGGAGAATGGCATTTGCCAATCGGTGCGGTTTGAGAAGTTGAGCCAGGTGCGGCCAGCGCCGCAGACGGTGAGTTCTGCATTGCAGAGCACTGCGTTGCCGGAGGCCCAGGAGGTCCGCTCATGGTCATTATCCAAGCGTTCCCAGGTGACCCCCATTCGCTTGAAAGTCTTAGGCATCCTGCGCCTCCTGGTTCCGGCGCATTTCTTCGCGGACCATCTCGTTGATGACCCAGCTCACGCTTTGGTTCAGGGCGTGGGCGAGCTGTTGGAGATAATCCCAGACGTCGGGATCCAGCCCAACGCCGGTGATCTTCTTCTTGGGGCGGCCGGTCTTGTGGCTCAGCTGGGCCATGCATGCCTCCAGGCCTGCTGGCAGAGGGCGCCGACGGGAAGGTCGGTCGGGATGCCGGCCTTGATTGGGCAGAAGCCGTTGGAGTCTTCTTCGAGGCCCAAGTGGCGCATTTCGATCTGGTCGGCTCCGGCCTCGAAGCATGCCTCCACCAAAGGGTGGAAGGCCTGGTTTAGGCTTTCGGCGTGACGGTAGAGCTGGCCTCCCGAGGGAGGCCGGACGACGACGGAGAAGGCGGATGAGCCGATGGGGCGGCCCGTCCACCGGATGATCAGCAGGCGGGCGATGGCGATGCGCTGGGCGCGGCTCATGCGCAGTCGTCCTCGTCAAGGCGGCGGCAGAGCTCCTCGGCGAGGTGAAGCTCGAGCTGGCGCTTGGCCTCGCTGCGTTCCCAAGCGGCTTCGACCTCATTTGGCCCAGCCAGAACTCCATCGGTGCCTCCTGCTCGGTGCCAGCCCTCGACAAAAGCGCCCTCGACCATCTGCTTGACCTGGTCCTCGCTCAAGGTGCTGTGGGCGGACATCAGGCCGCGTCCTCCGACCCGTCTACGTCTCCCAACAGATCAGAATCCGACGAATGGAAGGAAGCCTCCGGAGTGCGCTCGGTGGCGATCTCCGCGAAGTGCGCCGGAGGCAAAACTGCCTTGGAGTCGAACCGGTCATCGCCACTCGCGGCGACGATCAAGAGGATCCGGCCATCGTCCTCTTTGACATAGCCAGAATCACCATCTTCACCCTTCCAGATGTACAGGCAGTCTTGGTCTCCATCCCAGCGGCCACCAAACCCGTCCACGTGGCCCTGGCTGAGCGCCGCCTCCATGGTCTCCATGTGCTCAAAGGCGATCCCAACGATCGGTGTGGAAGATCCGCCTCCCAGCCGGTCGAAGTGCTCGACCCAACCGTCAATCGACGCCAGCCCCTGGGCGGTTTCGGCGATCAAGCGGTCGAAGGCCAGCCAAGCTGCCTGGGGCAGTTCGTACTCCTTGCGGGTGACCAGCTCCTTCTCCTCTTCGCAGAGCTCGGGCGAGAAGACGGTGATGGTGAGCAGGTACCAGCCGGTGGCGGTGCCATCTCCGTTGAGATGGGCCTCCACGAAGGCGCGGTACTGGTCGAGCCCCAGATGGACCTGCTCATAGCCCAAAGCCATTCGGTCGACCGGCTCGGCGGGCTGCTCGGGCAAGCACGGCTGGGACACGATGATGCTGAGCACGATGTCGTCGACTTCGAAGACCCCGCCCAGCTCGCCATGGACCTGGAGGGTGCCCGAGTCGTGCAGGCGCCGCAGCGAGTGCATGACGTCGGCCGAGTCGATGCCGATCTGGCCAGCGATCTTGGAGGCAGACTGGCTATTGTTTCCGCCGATCCAGTTGTCCAGGATGCAGGAGAAGACGTGGCGGTCGGTGAGGTTGCCGAACTTGCTGACAACGCCCTTTTTCGTGAGCGTGCTCATGACAGTCTCACATGGACGCCGCGCTCGCGGCGGGCAAACTCGACCTTCTCACCATGGATGAGGGCCTCTTCGACGGCAGCCGGATCGAGGACGCGCTTGGTGAACCGCTCCTCCAGATCCTCGGGCCGGACCACCTTCATGAACTCTTCGCGGGTCATTTCGCGGCCCTCGTGGATGTAGATCACGCTCGGCGCCGAGTTTTCCTGGAGGCGGATCCTGAAGGCCTCGCCGTGCATAGCCGTCTGGCCGCGCGCCAGCATGAACTTGGCGGCAAAGGCCTTCAGGCGGGAGGCCTTGCCCTCCGCCGCTTTGGCAGCCTTCGCGTACTTGTCCATCTCCTCCTTGTAGGCCTTGGCCTCGGCGCGGATGAGCTTGGCCTGGGCGTCGTGCTGGCGGATGAAGCGGACCCAGTTGTCGATCTTGGAGGCCTCGGCGGTCAGGAGGCGCTCGAGGTTGGCCTCAAGGGCGTCGGTGGCCGCTGCCCGCTGTTCGTCGGTGAGGGTGTCGTCGGTCTCGATGGATTCGAGCAGATTGGCCGTCTCCAGCCATTCCTCTTCGATGTCGAAGATGCTCTTGGAGGTCATCAGACAACCTCCTTCACCATATGGTGAAATGCATTTTTCGAGGGCCTGCGCAAAAAAGGCGCCGCTTTAGATGGCTGTTCGCCGTCATTGATTGTGGGCGCCGCCGTTGACGCGACGGACGCCCGAAAACTCGGACAGTTGATGGCTGGGTCCGAGGAGCGAGGGGCTCTGTCTTGAAGACGGACGTCCTGCTCCAGACGATTCTCGCCCAGACTGTTGGCCTTGAGAGCCCCCGCCAATGGAATGGTCCCAGGTTTCGCAGCTCGGGGAATGGCGGTTCGAATCCGCCCGGGGGCGCTCAAGGTCTGAGCTGGCAGGGTTTTACCCGCCGTTCCAAGTTCATTGCAGCTGTCCCGGCGGGACTTTTGGCAATTGTGAGCGAGCGAAAATTGCCGACAAGCGTTAATGCCGACTTCTTTCAGTTTCTTGACGCTTTTCGGCGCCGTGTGGTTCGTGTTCGTGATCATGGTGCGTACCAGTGGGCCAGGACGCAATTGGTGCGCTCCGGGCCGGTCTTGGACCAGCAGGGCTGGCCAGGGGCGGTGAGACCGAGGGTGCGCTCGCGGGAGCTTTTCTCGGCAGTGAGCATCAGCGTCCAGGCCGTGACGGCGCAGGCGATGAGGATGAGGACAAGAAGCTGGGATTGGCGGCGGGCGTGGGCCCGCGCCTGACGGAGGAGGGAAGCGTGGATCTCGACCGAATCGAGGGCGTCTCTGCGCTCGGTTCTGATCCGCCGATCGGCGTCGTGCTCGCCGGCGAGATAGCCGCTGCAGAAGGCCTTGCCGTCGTCGGGCATGGCATCGGCCTCCACCTTGAGGGAGAGCGGCTCGGTGAGGCGGGCGCGGCGGTGGCGGCTGATGTCGCAGGCCAGCTCGCGATAGGCCTGCTCGTGCGGGCTTAGAGCAGGCACTTGGACCTCACGAAGCTCTCGCCGTCATCGGCCAGCATCACGATCGGGCAGCCGCGGTTGCGGCCGTTCGGCATGAAGTGGGCGGACCAGACGCACCACATGGGCGCCTCCTTGCCTTCGGCTGTCGCGTGGATCCACTTGGGAATCACGCTGGCGACGGCCTCTTCGTGAATGGCCTGGATCTCGCTCAGGGCGAGAACAAACTGATTTCGGGTGTGGGCGGCCTCGTCGTCCGGGCAGGCGATCCAGATGCGGAGGCATCCGAACATCTCGACCCACTTCCAGCAGGCCCGCCAGCCGGGCATATCCTGGCTCTGGTAGAAGCCCCGGACGTGTGGGCCGGCGCTTTGGGGCCAGCCCTTGCGCCAGATCTGCGGATGGACTCCCTTCATGATGTCCGTCACCGCCTCCGCCGCTCGGCGGCGGGAGGCAATGATGAGGTCGCGGGGAGAGGCTTCAGCCATCACCGGTAGTCGACCTCTTGGAATTCGTGGTGGATGAAGAGTTGGACCGGCGTGTATTCGCCTTCGAGGATCTCCCTGCTGTTGAAGGGATTGATCACCTCCTTTGCGGGCGTCCAGCGGATCCCGAGGGTGCTGGGGCAGCCCATCAGGATTCGTTCGCGCTCGTTTCGGAAGTAGATCTCGGCGCCCTCCAGCTTCACGGTTCGACCTTGCTGGCTATGGAGGTAGATCTCCGCCTCGGGCCTCTTCATGCGATCCCCCAGACTCGGCCGAAGGAGTCGATCACTCCGAAGGCGCCGCCTCGGTTCTTGCGGGCCAGGTCTCTGGCGTCGGCCTTGGCCTCTTCGTAGGTGGCCTCGATGGTGAGGTCGTCTCCGAAGGGCTGCATGGTCTCGTCGAGCTCGGCAACCTGGAACTGCTCGCCGGTGGGGCGGTTCTGGCTCCAGAGATTCCAGGTGGTGTTGGTGGTGCTTTCCATTTCGTGTCCGTGGCCGTTTCGTGGCTACATGGACACTCTACCAAGGTGTTTTACTAAAGTCAATACTTGAGCCGACTTTTTTGCAAAATAGGCACTGGGCCTGATTGCTCGGCTAAAATGGGGAGGTGATCACGTGCCCGCACTGCCAAGGCCAGGCCCCGGCTGGCGCAGCGTTCTGTCCGGCCTGCGGCGG
>JBGSIR010000442.1:0-4514 GCA_041742415.1 Fimbriimonadaceae bacterium
TGTTGGCCGCGTGGCCGCTAGGGCACCCGGAAGCCGCCACGCAAGGGCCCGAGCTGGTGGACCGCTGGCTGCCCCGCGTCATCAAAAACGGCCCGCGCATGAGCGTGAGTGTCGCCGCCACGATCCTCGCCCGAGATGGCCGGGCCGAGGAGGCGAGGAGGCTTTGGGTGAACGAGATCAAAGCAAACGAGGGGCCCTTTTTCCGCGAGAAGCCGCTGAACCCTGAGGCGCCTTTTATCACCGGCGTGGCCGGACTGGTGAACACCGTTCTTTATGGCTTCATTGGCATTGACATCGGGCCATACGAACCGGCCCGGGCTGCCTGGAAGAAGCGGCTGAAATCGGGCGCCTGGATCTGGGCCAACCCCCATGTGCCGGAAAGCTGGGAGCGGATCATCATTGGACCCATCTATCTGGATGGCGAGCCGCTTCGGTTCACCGCTAAGACGGGCTCGCTCAGCGTCATGCCGTTCAACCCTTTGCCTGAGCCAGCGCGATGAGGTCTCGGTGGGGAAGGAAGGCGACTTTCTCCTCCACCGTCTCCAGCACCTCGATGGGCGCATTGGGTGAGGTCTCCAGGAGCCGGCCAATGATGTTCTCGACCAGCTCTTCGGGCGTGGAGGCGCCGCTGGTGATGCCGATCTCGGAGACGCCATCCAGGAACCCGGCAGGGATTTCCTCGGGCGACATCACGCGAATGGAGCGCGCGCCGCTGGCTTCGGCGACTTCGGCCAGGCGGTTGCTGTTGCTGCTGGTGGGGTCGCCGACCACAATCACGGCCTGGCTTCGCTCGGCCAGCGCCTTCACCGCGCCTTGACGGTTGGTGGTGGCGTAGCAGATGTCCTCCTTCTTGGGCTGCTCCAGGTGCGGGAAGCGGCGGCGGAGGACGGCGGTTGTGGCGTTCACTTCGTCCACGCTGAGGGTGGTTTGGGTGACCAGGGCAAGGCGGTCGTGCGGGGGGAGCTGGAGAGCTTCGGCCTCTTCGGGGGTTTCCACCAGGATCATGCGGTCGGGGGCGACGCCCATGGCGCCTTCGGCCTCGACATGGCCCCGATGGCCGATGTAGACCATGAGGAACCCGGCGGCGGCATAGCGGCGGGCTTCGTTGTGAACCTTGGTCACGAGCGGGCAGGTGGCGTCGATGACCCGAAGGCCCCGCGCGTGGGCATCGGCCCGCACGGTGGGAGAGACCCCGTGGGCGCTGAAGACCACCACGCTGCCGCTGGGGATTGCATTGACATCTTCGACAAAGATGACGCCCTGGCGCTCAAAGCTTTCGACCACGTGGCGGTTGTGCACTATGGCGTGCCGCACATAGACCGGGGCGCCGTGGGCTTTCAGGGCCAGCTCGACGATCTCGATGGCATAGGCGACTCCGGCGCAGAAGCCGCGCGGGGCGGCCAGCACAATGCGGTCGAGGCTCACGCTTTGAGTCTACGCAGCCCCGCCCCACGGCAGCCCACCGGGGCGGATTTTTGTGAGTCGGAAGCCCAGGCCCTGCACCGGCAGGTCAACCGGAGCCGCGGGCTTGATGAGCTTCACCTGGACGGCGTCCACCTGGGGCCATCGCGCAAACACTTCGTCAGCGATCTCTTCGGCGAGCGTCTCCAAAAGCTCGGTTTCGGCGGCGGCTTCGGCGTGCGCCAGGCGGCAGAGGGCGGCGTAGTCCACCGAATCCTCCAGCGATCCAACGCGCACCGATGGCGCCAGCCGTGCAATTATGTCGGCATCAACGACGGTTCCACTGGCCCGCTCCTCGGGTCGGAACCCAATCGGGCCGCAAAGCCGAATGCCTAGGGCATAGACCAGCCGCTCTGCTGTCCCTCTGCTCTCCATCACAATGAGACATAATATCCCTGCTGCCGGTTTCTGGAGCGGAAAACGGGCTGGCCTATTTTTCGGGCCGCCCGTTTTTTGTTCGATGAACCCAGCGTATGGAGAGGTTGAAACAGCGATGAGCAATGCATTTTTGGACGGCATTCGCAGCTTGGCCAACGAGCGCGACATCAGCGAAGCCGAGCTGGTGGAGGCGTTTGAGCAGGCCCTCAGCGTTGCCTATCGCAAGTACAAGGGCCTCGAAATCGAGGTCAATCTTCGCCTTGACAGCAAGGTGAAAACAGGCGTTGTTGTGGACAAGGAAGTGGTGGGTGAAGTGCTGGAGCCCGCTGCGCAGATTGCCCTCACCGAAGCCCTCAAGCTCAACCCGAATGTGGAGATTGGCGACACCGTTCCGGTGCAGACCGACCCCACGCTTTTTGGCCGCATCGCAAGCCAATCCTTCAAGCAAGTGCTGAATCAGCGCATGCGCGAGGCGGAGCTGCGGCAGGTCCATGAGACTTTCAGCGAGCGCATCAACGACATCATGAGCGCCACGGTGCTTCGCCGCGAAGACCAGAACGTTGTGCTTCAGGTGAACCGCCACGAGGTGCGCCTGCCGCGCCGCGAGCAGGTGCAGAGCGATGACTACCGCGCCAACGAGCGCATGAAGGTGCTCATCGTGAAGATCGAGGAGGGCTACCGAGGCTTTGAGGTCATCGTGAGCCGCAGCCACCCCACTTTGGTTCGCCGGCTTCTGGAGCTCGAAGTTCCGGAGATCGCCGAGGGCTTGGTGGAGATCATGGGCATCAGCCGCGAGCCGGGCCAGCGCACCAAGATTTCGGTGGTGAGCCGCGACGAGCGCATCGACGCCGTGGGCGCATGTGTGGGCCAGCGCGGCGCGCGCATCCAGGCCATCATGAACGAGCTTCGGCCGGAAAAGATCGACATCATCCCCTGGAGCGAGGATCCGATCGAATACATCCAGAACGCCCTGAACCCCGCCAAGGTGCAGAGCATCCACCTGGACCACGAAAGCAAGACCGCGACCGTGAGCGTGCACGAATCGCAGCAGTCGCTGGCCATCGGCAAGCAGGGGCAGAACGTGCGTCTGGCCTCCCGCCTCACCGAATGGCGCATCGATATCCGATCGGAAAATGAATCGGGAATGGAGGAGGCCCAGGGCCGCCGCCGACCGGAGGGCGCCTGAAGCCCGCTCCGATTCGCACTTGCCTGCTCTGCAGAAGCCGCCGCCCCCAATCCGAGCTTCTGCGTGTGCGGGCCCTGCCCGAGGGAGGCTATTCCGCCTCTCCTCAAGGGCGCGGGCGCAGCGTCTATGTCTGTCGAGAGCCCAACTGCTCTCCCCGCGCTCTCGGCCAAGCAATGCTGGCCCGAGCCCTGAAAAGGGCCATTGATCCCTCGGATGAAGAAACCATCCGTCAAGCCATCTTATGTCAAAGGTAAAACTCCCCGTAATGCAGCGAAGCGTCGTCGAGACCGCAGAACTCACCGAGACGCTTCCCGGGCACGTCATGCACGTGCTCGCGGAGCTCAATATCAAAGCTGAATCTGGGCTTTTCGAAGCCGAGGACGATGACTATGAGCTCATCGAAACCGCCCTTCTGGATTACAGCGGCTCCAAAACTGTGCCCATGCCTCCGGGCCGCACCCCCCGCGATGTGGCGCAGGCCTTTGGCCTGAAAGACGCCGAAGTGCAGAAGACCATGATCACCAAGCTGCGGGTCATGGCCACCCAAACCACCGTTCTGCAGGACGAACAGGCCGAAAAGCTGGCCGAAATTTTGGGCTTTGGCATCGAATGGGCCGAGCCTGTGGTGAAGCCCAAGGCCGCCAAGCCCGCCGATGCCGGAGCCCCGCTCCGCCCGCCGGTCGTCACCATTCTGGGCCACGTTGACCACGGCAAGACCTCGCTGCTCGACTACATCCGCAAGGCCAACGTCGTTGACAAAGAGGCCGGCGGCATCACCCAGCACATCGGCGCCTACCAAGTCGAGCTGCCCGAAGGCACGATCACCTTTTTGGACACTCCCGGCCACGCCGCCTTCACGGCGATGCGGTCTCGCGGAGCCCACGTCACCGACATCGCCGTTCTCGTGGTGGCAGCCGATGACGGCATCATGCCGCAGACCATCGAGGCCATCAGCCACGTCAAGAGCGCGGGCGTGCCGATCATCGTGGCGGTCAACAAGATCGACAAGCCTGCCGCTAACCCCGACCGGGTGCTCCAGCAGCTCACCGAGCACGAGCTTGTTCCGGAATCCTACGGCGGCGACGTGATCACTGCCAACGTTTCTGCTCTGACCGGCGAAGGTGTGCCCGAGCTGCTTGAGCTGATTCTGCTGCAGGCCGAAGTGATGGAGCTTCGGGCTGACCCCAAAGCGGAGTTCCGCGGCGTCGTGATCGAAGCCAAGATGGAGCGGGGACGCGGCCCGGTGGCCACGGTTCTCGTGCAGGAAGGCACCCTCAAGATTGGCGAGATCCTTGTGGTTGGCCAGACCTGGGGCAAGATCAAGGCCATGACCGATTACCGGGGCGAGCGAATGAAGGACGCTCCTCCCAGCACTCCAGTCGAGATTCTTGGCCTGAACGATGTGCCCATGGCGGGCGACAGCGTTCTGCGGGCCGACGGAGAGCGCGAAGGCCGCGGCTTGGCCGATGAGCGCGCCGTGAAGAACCGC
>JBGSIR010000443.1:0-2832 GCA_041742415.1 Fimbriimonadaceae bacterium
GCCGAAGCCAAGCGGCTGGCCGAGCAAGAGGCCGAGCGCCGGGCGTCTGTGCAGTAGGCCTGCGCGGCCCTTCGGCCTTTTGCCGGAGGGCCGCCCGCCCGGCTCGTGGTACCCTTTGCTGTTCGAATGTCGGGCGACTCCTCCATGTTTCCGAAGCCGGACGTCCTTAACTCATTAGAGTATGGCAAGTACGTTCTGACAAACTTGGCTGCCCGCCGCGCGCGGCAGCTCAAGGACGGCGCTCCGCCCCTGGTTCGCATCGAATCCAGCCACCCCCTCAGCATTGCGCTCGAAGAGATTGCCGCCGGCAAGATCAAGCCGGTGATGGGCGAAGAGCTGGAGCACTTTGAAGAGCAGGAAGAGGCGGCCCTGGAGGCCCTGAAAGAGGGTCTGCTGCTGCCGGGCATCGATGACGATGACGACGATTTCGACGGCCCCAGCCTGGACGATCTGGACCTGGGCGATGAGGATGACGACGAGGACGAGGATGACGACGATGATGACGACGACGCCCCGAGCCTCAAGTCGCTGATCGACGACGATGAAGACGTCGTGGCCGACGACGATGACGACGATGAAGTCGAGCCCGAAGCCGACGCCGCCGACTCGATGAGCCTGGACGATCTTGCCGCTCAAGACGACGCCGACGAAGACGAAGACTAAACGGAGGGAGCCTGATTGAGCGACCCCTATGCCGTTCTCGGCGTGGCCAAATCGGCCACGCCGGACGAAATCCGCACGGCTTTTCGCAAGCTGGCGCGCCAGCATCACCCTGACCTGAATCAGGACGACCCCTCGGCCGAGGAGCGGTTTAAGGAGGTCAATGAAGCCTACGGCATCCTTTCTGACCCCGAAAAGCGGGCCAGATTTGACCAGTACGGCAGCGTGGACGGCCCTGCTCAGAGCCCCGGCGGCTATGCCGAGGGCGGAATCGCCGACATCTTCGACGCCTTTTTTGGCGGCGCCCAAGCCTCGGCCCGCAGCCGGGGAACCGACGGCGACGACCACCGCGTGAACATGACGATCACGCTGGAGGAAGTTCTCACCGGAGTTGAGCGAGAGGCCAGCTTCCGGCGGATGGAAGAGTGCGGCCGGTGCGGAGCATCGGGCGCCGAGCCCGGCACCGAGCCGGAAACCTGCCGCTCATGCCAAGGCCGCGGCCAGGTCGAGCGAATCGCTCAGACCTTTATCGGCAGCGTGCGCACCTCCACCACCTGCCCGGCCTGCCGGGGGCGCGGCAAGCTCATCCAGAGCCCCTGCACCGACTGCCGAGGACGGCGGCTGAGGCCGCAGACGGCCACCGTCAGCATCAGTGTTCCGGCCGGAATCGAAGCCGGGCAAATGATTGCCGCCCGCGGCGAAGGCTCTGCCGGACTTGATGGCGGCGCCCCGGGCGACCTCTATGTGGTGGTCGATGTCGAGGAGGGCGAAAAGTTTCGGCGGGAAGGCCAAGACCTCTATGCCCCGCTTCGCCTGAGTGTCTCGCAGGCCGCGCTGGGCGCCGAACTGACTTTTGAAACCCTGGACGGTCCGCTTGAGGTCAAGATTCCGGCGGGCATTCAGCCGGGGCAGACTCTTTCGTTCCGGGGCAAAGGGCTCCCTTCCCTGCGCTCAAGCGGTCGGGGCAGCCTGATGCTCCAGGCCGAAATCATCATTCCGCAGAAGTTGACGTCCCGGCAGAAGGAACTTTTCCAAGAACTGGCCGCCGAAATGGGCGAAGCTCCCGGCGAAGAGGGCGGCGGGCTCTTTGGGTTTTTTAAGAAGAAATGAAAATATGGCTGGGAGTGACCGCCGAAGTGGATCCGGCGCCGCAGGATTGGTCCGCCTTTGCCGAGGTTTTTGCCCGGCACGGCGTGGAGGGCACCCAGGAGCTTTCGGCGCCCGACCGCCTGCAGGGCTTTCTTTCGCCCGAAGACCATGGCCGCCTGGACGACCTTGTGATGGATCTGACCCAGGCCGGCGCCTGGGTCGTGACCGTTCACGAAGCCGAGGAGGAGGACTGGCAAGAGGCCTGGCAGCAGACCTTTCCGGGCATGCGGTTTGGCCGCATCTATGTGCGCCCCACCTGGGTAGATGAGTCCGCCGTGCCCGGCGAGATTGAGATCGTCATCGACCCTGGCCAGGCCTTCGGCACCGGCGACCACGCCACCACCCGAAGCTGCCTCACGCTGATGCAGGAGATGCCCCTGGAGGGCGCCCGAGTGGCGGACATTGGCTGTGGAACTGGGATCTTGACCATCGCCGCCGACCGCCTCGGCGCCAAGAGCATCCACGCCGTCGAAATCGAGCGCTATGCCGTGGCTTCAGCGCAGGAAAACCTCGTGCGAAACGGCGTGGGCGCTCAGGTTCATCACGGGTCTTTCTTCAGCCAGGCCGAGCCGGAAGAGCAGTTTGATATCGTCCTCTCAAACATCCTGAGCGCCGCGCTGATTGCCCTGGCTCCCGAGGCCGCCGAGCGGGTGGCGCCGGGCGGGCTTTGGCTGGTGAGCGGAGTGGTGCGCGGAAACTGGATGGACGTGCGCGAGGCCGCCGAATCGGCAGGCTTTCGGGTTGAAAAGACCCTGGAGGATGGCGAATGGGTGACGGCTCTGCTGGTCCGCTGAGGGGTCTTCCCCGCGCCTTCGTGCCGGGCATCCCCGACCCGGCCCCCGAGGTCATCGAGCTGCCTAAAGAGGAGCGGCGCAAGTTTCACGACGTGCTGCGCCTGGGCAAGGGCGACGAAGTAGTGCTGATGCCGGGCGATGGCCGGGCGATTCGCTGTGTTCTGAACGGCACGGAGGCCGAGCCCGTCAGCACGATTTGGCCCAACACCGAGAGCCCGCGCCGCGTGAC
>JBGSIR010000444.1:0-3443 GCA_041742415.1 Fimbriimonadaceae bacterium
TGGAGCGGTTCTTCCGCGACGCCCGCGCCATGAGCGTGATGGCCCCCACCAGCGATGTGCTCCACGACTTTGTGGGCAAGGCCATGCTTGGCATGGAGCTGTTCGGGTGAGCCGACCCCTTCTCATCGGCGCCGTGGTCTACGACCCCAAGGTCGTCACCATTTGGGAGATCATCCAGGACTACTTCCTGGGCAAGGGGCTGGAGACCGACACGGTCTTCTACACTAACTATGAGCTGCAGGTGGAGGCGCTGCGCCAGGGGCAGATCGACATCGCCTGGAATTCTCCGCTTGCCTGGCTCGATTCGGTGCGCGCCATGAACGGCGCCTGCCGGGCCATCTCGATGCGCGACACGGACCAAGACCGCGAGACGATGATCCTGGTCCGCAAAGACTCCGACATTCAGTCCCTGCAGGACCTCGCGGGCCACAAGGTGGCCGTCGGCGCCAAAGACAGCCCGCAGGCCACGCTGATCCCGCTCGGGATGCTGCGCGAGGCGGGAGTCGCCGTTGAGCCGATGCGCCACGACGTTCTGGTCGGCAAGCACGGCGACCATGTGGGCGGTGAGCGGGATGCTTTGGAGGCCCTGCGCGATGGCAAGGCCGAAGCGAGCTGCGCTCTGGACTTGAACTGGGAGCTTTGGTCGAGCGATGGCACGGCCGACCCCGCCGAGTTCCGCGTTCTGGCCAAGACTCCCAAGTTCGACCACTGCGTCTTCACCGTGCCCGTGAGCATGGACGCCGAGGTCGAGCGTGGCTGGCTGGATGTGCTGCACTCGATGGACTACTCCAACCCCGATCACCAGCGGATGATGGATATGGAGGGCCTCAAGGAGTGGCGCCCAGGCCGCACCAGCGGCTTCGGCCCCCTTCAGCGGGCCTGCGACGCTTTCGGCTTCTTTGAGGCCGGAGCGTGAGCCTGCCGCTTTTTCCCGTTACCACCGTCGGCAGCTGGCCCCGTTCCGAGGAGCTTCTCAAGCTCCAGCGGGCCAAGCAGGCGGGCCGCCTCAGCGCGGAGGACTTTGAGAAGGCCGCCGACGAGGAGGTGCGCGAGTTTGTGTGCCTGCAGGAGGAGATCGGGGTGGACATCATCACCGACGGCGAGCAGCGGCGCGACAACTTCTACAGTTTTGTCACCGAAAAGCTGGAGGGCACGCGCCTGATGTCGCTCTCCGAGATGCTGGACTTGGTGGAGGACCGCGCCTCGTTCGAGCAGCTCCTCGACACCCTGGACGTGCCCGCCTTTGCCATCAAAAACCCCACCTGCACCGGCCCGATCTCGGTGCGAGAGCGGCTGGCGGTGGGCGAGGCGCGGTTCCTCAAGTCGATCTCGGATCGGCCCGTCAAGATTCCTTTGCCGGGGCCCTATCTGCTGACCCGCGCCATGTGGGTGCCGGAGGCGGCGGGCCTGCACTATGGCAGCAAAGAGGAGCTGGGCCAGGTGGTGGTGCAGATTTTGGGCGATGAGCTGGAGGCGCTGGCCGCCGAGGGAGTGGACTTTGTGCAGTTTGATGAGCCGGTGCTCACCGAACTGGTCTTTAGCCAGGGCAAGACACGCACCTTTATGTGCGCCGCCCTCGCCAGCCGCAACGACCCCGCCGAGGAGCTGGATTTCGCCCGCAGCCTCATCAACCAGGTGGCCGAGCGGGCTCCGAAGGGGCTGCGCATTGGCGTTCATGTCTGCCGGGGCAACTGGAGCCGCCGCGAGGAGACCCTGCTTGTGGGCAACTATCGGCCTCTGCAGGCGTTTTTCGAGTCGCTGAACGTCACCCAGCTCGTGCTGGAATATCACACGCCGCGCGCCGGCGATTTGATGTCTTTCGGCGACAAGGAGCTTGGCCTGGGCGCCATCAACCCCCGGACCGAGGAGATCGAAACGGTCGATTCGGTGGTGGAGCGGGCCGAGCAGGCGCTGGAGTTCATTCCGGCTGACAAGCTGTTCCTGAACCCCGACTGCGGCTTTGGCACCTTCAGCATGCGCCCGATCAACGTGCGCGAAGCGGCGGCGGAGAAGCTGCGGGTGCTGGTGGGGGCGGCCGAGCGGCTTCGCTCAGCGCACCAGCCGAGCTAGGCGCGGCAGATCCCGCGCCAAAACTTCGGGCTCGCTTCGCCAGTCGAATTTAGGCCCGGCCCCGCCATATTCCAGGGCGCAGAGCCAAGGCTCCGCGCCTGCGTCGGGCAGGGCCTCGCCAATCACCCATTCGGTCAGCTCCCAGTCGTCCTCGGTCATCGGCATCGAGTCGCGCCAGCGGCCCTCCACCTGCTGAACCCCGGTGACGTGCAGCTCCTGCACCAGGCTGAGGGGAAGCGCGGAGATGTAATCGCGCGGGTCTAGATCAAGTCCGAGGCAGGTGAGGCGGGCATGAGCGATGTCGAGGAGCATGCCGGCGCCGGTCTGCTTGAGGATGCGGTGAAACGTCTCCGGCTCCACACCTGCCCGGCGGTTGCCTCCGGCGATGCAGGCGGGCACCGTGTTCTCCACGATCACCGGAGCCGAGGTCATGGCTTGAAGGGCCCGCACATGGGCGATGCCGAACTCGATGGCGGCCCCGATGTCGTTCTCATCGCCCTCCAGCACCACCAGGTGGGTGTTCATGTTTCGCGTGCCTTCGCTGGGAATCCAGGCAGCCGCGGCTTCCACCTTTTCGGCCACGGGCTCCAAAGCCACCGAGGCCACTTCGGAGTGGATATGCACCGGGCGCAGAGCAGAGGCCGGCTCGGTGAGCTCCGGCCAGGGCGGAGCCTTGAAGAAGTCGATTTCAATGCGGCCTTCCGAGGCCAGCGCCGCCGCCTGAGGAGAAAAGTTGACGGCCAGCTTCATGGCCTTCATTATCGCCCGCTGGTACGATCAGGGCCATGATTTCGCAGGCCCAAGCCGCCACCCTGAGCGGCATCGAGGCGCTGCTCGTGACGGTGGAGGTGGACCTGCAGGGCCAGGTGCCGATGTTCATTCTGGTCGGCCTGCCCGACAAGGCGGTGCAGGAGAGCGTCGAGCGGGTGCGGGCGGCCATCCGCAACTCGGGGCTGCAGTTTCCGCTGTCAAAAATCGTGTGCAACCTGGCCCCGGGCGACATACGCAAAGAGGGGCCGAGCATGGACCTTCCCATTGCGGCGGCGGTGCTCGCGGCCAGCGGTCAGATCGCCGAAGGCGCCCTCAAAGATGTGCTCCTGCTGGGCGAGCTCGGCTTGGACGGCGTGCTGCGGCCCATCGACGGCGCCCTCAACATCGCCCTCATGGCCCGCGAAAAGGGGATGAAGAAGTTCATCCTGCCCGAGGTCAACGCCGCCGAGGCCGCGGTCGCGCCGGGGCTGGAGGTTTATGGCGTGCGGACCCTGCTCGACGCGGTGGAGCTGTTGAACGGCTCGCTGCTCTTCACCCCGCACCGGCTGGACGAAGCCGCCCGCCGCCCCGAGACGGTGCACGACGTGGACTTCAGCGAGATC
>JBGSIR010000445.1:0-2610 GCA_041742415.1 Fimbriimonadaceae bacterium
CTCGCCTGCGGGCGGCTGCCGATGCTTTGGACTGCGATGTCCTTGTGCTGGTGGTGCCCCGGCGCCCGCTGGAGGAGACGCTGCGGCGGCGAGCCCTGGAGGCCTCTGCACGCATCGCCGACCGAACCGGCCACACCATGGCCATGGAAAACCAAGCGGTCTATGGCGACTATGCCAACCAGCTCCGCGACGAGCTGGCGCAGGAGCTGATGGACCAAGCCGACCCCCGCCTCTGGGACGACCCATGATCATTGGGCAGCCCGAAGGGGCCACCGAGATCGACCCTGAAGAGGCGGACGGCTTGATTCCCGACATCACGACCCGCGCCGAGCTGGACCAGTTCGAGGCCCTCAATATCGCCGCCGCCGACCTCTGGGCGGGGCGGAGCCGGTTGATCCGGTCCAGCCTCCTCACCGACTCCACCCTGCGTGAGCTCCACCGCCAGATGTTTCGCGGCGTCTGGCGGTGGGCCGGGCGCTATCGCATCACCGAAAAGAACATCGGCGCCGCTCCCAGCCAAATCTCAACCCGGGTTCGCCAGCTCTGCGACGACGCCCGGGCCTGGATCGAATTCAGCTCCTATCCTCCCGCCGAAATCGTCGCCAGACTGCACCATCAACTGGTCTGGATCCACCCATTCCCCAACGGCAACGGCCGCCACGCGCGGCTGGCCGCCGATCTTCTTGCGCTCCAGCTCGGGCAGCCGCGGTCCGATTGGGGCTCCAGAACGCCTGAAACGGCCCGGGACAGCTATCTGGCCGCATTGCGCCAGGCAGACGCCGGCGACCTCGCCCCGCTGATGGCGTTTATGTGGAACTGTTAGGAGACAGCCGCTCCACAAAAATCGTGCCGTCTTGCCTTCTACTCTTTAAAAACTTGTTCCGTAGCATTCAAGATAATCCTGCCGGATGCAACCCGCTTCTGAGTATTTCCTCCCTCAACAGTCCAAGTGATGAGCCCTCGCATTGCTTCTGCCTCTTCAAATGCCGCTTTGATCGACTCTCCCGGCGCAACATCTTGTTCGTCAACAATTGAAAGATTTGGATACCGAACTTTAACCCACCTTTGATTCGTTAATCTAACTGGCCTTCTGTACTTTATCACTTCTTTCCTGACACTGATAGTTGCTGTGTTCGGGGGAGGAGGCGATAAGCTGAGCCAATCCGCAAAATTATTCATTGCTTGGCGCTGGGGATCACTCAAACCAGGCGGCAGTCGAAAGTTGCGAGCGATAGGAACAAATTCGAA
The DNA here is from genome assembly GCA_041742415.1 of Fimbriimonadaceae bacterium. Lineage (GTDB taxonomy): Bacteria > Armatimonadota > Fimbriimonadia > Fimbriimonadales > Fimbriimonadaceae > JBGSIR01. The sequence continues at coordinate 1,249 of JBGSIR010000445.1, forward strand.
TGGACTCATTAAAATTGACAATTCAATGTCCTTTGGAGGGTCGCTCTTGTAGATAACGCCCCCAAGTCCAATTGGAGGATCATAGCTTTCGCGGGGCTCAAAAGTGAATGAAGTCAACAGGCCCGGCGCGTCATTCTCAAGCCCAACATATGGCTCTCGCCAGTCGCCAGCGACCTGGACAATAGGCAGAACCACAAGGATTGCCGGGCTCATACCTTGAATGGGCGACTCAACCACTTCCCTAAACTCTTTTCCATAGAACATTTCCATGCATTCTTTGCGGCTAAATTTCTTCTGAAACGGAACTTGGACAGGCCACTTCGAATATTGCGAAAATGCCTTCAAGGCGCCCTTGATCTCGCAGCCATCTTCGACATACTCACACACTGGACTGTACATGTTTGAGCCAACATACCGGTCCTGAACCTCCTTCGAAACATTGATTGAACTTGGCAGGCTCGATCTCCAAATCCCTGGCAGATCCTTGAGCTCCAGTTTGACTTCGACGGCACCGTCTGGAATCAATGCTGATACTCTATTGATCGGATTGAGGCGGCTCATTGGGATCTCTTTGACGCCGATAATCCTTTGATCGATGTCCCGAAACGTTATCGCAAACGCTGTGAAATCATCTCTGGGGCCCGGATAATTGACCCGGATGACCTGTGCTCCACCAGGGACCAAGCTTGGCTTATCAAATGGATGAGGATTGCGGGCGAGCGGATCTGACCTCCCTCGGGCATCAAATTGGATCGAAACTAAAGCCTTATCAATCTGGCCGGTAACTGGCGCTGGCAAATCAAACGTCCTTCTGGGCATTGGTGTAAAATCGAATTTCGATACAGCCCGACTGGTTGACGCAGGTCGAAGACACCCAACCAATGCCCCGCAGAGAAGCACCGCAGCTCCTAGGCTCTTCCACATGACGCAAAGCCTAGCCCAAATTGCGCAAGAAATGGGTTAAGAGACGATTAAGACATCAGCCTCGCCCATTGAGTCGCACAGCTCCGCCGCCAGCGAACGCACCTGCGCCGCCGCGTCCGGCTGATCCGCCGCCCAGGGACACTGGAGGATGCGGTTGGGCTGGTCGGGGTCGGGGGAGACGATTTGGCCGTCTTCGGGGTCGATGTGAAGGGCGAAGCCCTGCGGCATCAGGGCGCGCATTTCGACGATGAGGTCGGCGATGTCCTCCTGCAGGTCCTCCCAGCTTTCCGCCGCGCTCACGCCGATCTTCAGCGTCCCGAATTGGTCGGTGGATTCCCAGATCATAGGGGGCATTATCCCGCCGCCGCCCTCAGGGGCAGGCTCTCGTCCCAGCCGAGCCGGTTGGCGCGGGCCTCCAGGCTGCGGGGGCGGCCGGTG
>JBGSIR010000446.1:0-2261 GCA_041742415.1 Fimbriimonadaceae bacterium
CCGATCTAGACCAGCCGATCCGCCGACCGCACCACGCGCCCGGCCGAGGCCCCGGTGCCGACGGCCTTTGCGGCCTACGTGCCGATCTACTCCGATTTCATCCGCGGCTACAACTCGCGCATCAGCCAAGCCACGGCCGACCGCATCGCTGAGACCATCATCCGCCAGAGCATCCGCTTCGGCGTGGATGCCCGCCTTGTGATGGCCCTGGTCATGACCGAGAGCGGGTTCAACCCCCAGGCCAAGTCGCACGCCGGAGCCCGTGGGCTCGGCCAGCTCATGCCCGGCACCGCCCGCATGCTGGGAGTCAGCAACAGCTATGACACCGAGCAGAACCTCTACGGCACGGTGAAGCTGCTCCGCCAGCATCTGGACAAATACGGCAAGCGCACCAACGACGATTTTGAGGCGCTGGTGCTCTCGCTGGCCGCCTACAACGCCGGCCCCGGAGCGGTCTCCCGCCACGGCGGAGTGCCGCCTTTCCGCGAGACTCAGAACTACGTCCGGAAAGTCACTGAGCGATACCGCGAACTGATCGGTCAATAAAGGCCCGCTCAATCGTCTTTCCAGAGATGATGGTTTTGGCGCCCTGGGCGCTCGCTCTGCCTGCGCCCCAGGCCATGTCCCAGGGCATGATCGTGCAGGCCGAAGGCCGCTCGATCACGATTCAGGCAGAGGGGCAGACGGTCGAGCTGCGCTGGTCGCCCTGGACGCCCTTGCTCCTCGGCGAGACCGGCGTCTGGCTTCCGTCCTCGTTGGTGAAGCCCGGGCAGAGGATTCGGTTTCAAGCGCAGGGCGCCATGCTCGCGATGGCCCGCATCGAGGCCGAAATTGAACCTGTCCGACCCCAGGCCAGCCCGACTGCCGTTCTGGACCCTGACCGCGCCTCCGCAGAAGCCCTGACGGTGCCGATGGTGATGCCCATTCCGGGCTTTGCACCGCCCCAGGACACTTGGCTGGCTCCCCGATCGGGCGGCCGCCGCCACTTGGGCCAAGACCTCATGGGGCCCCGCCTCACCCCGATCATCGCCCCCTTTGCCGGAGCCGTCAGCCTCTTCACCTCTCCCGCCCAGCCGCCGCACTACTATCTGCGGCTCCAGGCGCCGGATGGCTGGCTGGCTTGGGCCATGCACCTCAACAACGATTCGGCAGGCACAGACGACGGCCTGGGAGGCCCCGATTTGGCCTTTGCTCCGGGGCTCAAGACCGGCGATTGGGTCGGACCCGGGCAGCTTTTGGGCTGGGTGGGCGACAGCGGAAACGCCGAGGCCACCGCGCCGCACCTGCATTTTGAGCTCTGGCATCAGCCGACCAATGCCGCCCTCAACCCGATCGCCTCCCTGCGCGCGGCGCGGGTCTTGCCGAGTCCGGCAGTCTGGAATCCTGCGCCCAACCTGGAGCTGACCCCGGGCGAGGAGCGTTGGGACGGCGTGGTGGCCGGAATCGATCCGACGCGAAACGTCGCGGAAATTCGCCTGATTTCAACCCAAGCGGCGGGCCGAGAGCCCCTCGCTGCAGGGCCAGGAGCCAGGCGATGGGTTCGGTTAGAGAAGGCCCGGCTCGGCGCTCACGACGGGCTCACGATTGGCGAGCTGTCGCGGCTGGAGCCGGGCATGCGCATCATGGCGCTTGGCCCAGCTCCGGCGCCTGGCCAGGGTCTGCCTGCCGGGCTCGTGGTGAGCTTTAGCCCGCAGCCGTAATCCAGTCTTCGATCTGCTTGATTTCCGCTTCGCTGAGCGCGGCTCGGCCGAGCGGCATCAGCTTGTGGCCGTCGGTTCCGCGCACCGATTTGATGATCTCGCTGCCTGCTGGGTCGCCGGGCGTCACCACCTTCATCAAGCCTTCTTGGGTGGCCAGGCTCACCCCGTCAGAGGCCTTTTCGGTGTGGCAAGGGGCGCAATTTTTGGCGAGGATCGGCTCGATGGGAGTCCAGTCAGCGGCCTCGCCCGCTTGGGCCACGGGCTTGGGCTCTTCGGCCAGGGGTTCTGCTTCGGGGGCGCAGGCGCCGACAGCCCAGATGGCCGCTGCGGCGGCAAGAAGGCAAAATCCGCGCTTCATCGCACGTTATGGCACATGCCGCGCCTATTCGGGAAGCTCTCCGGTGAGCGCGGCCTCAAGGAATTCAAGGGTGTGCAGCACGCGCACCTGGCTTCCGCGCTCGGCGGCGCCCTGGGCAATCCAGGCGTGGCAGCCAGGGTTGCCGCTCACCACGATGTCGGGCCGCACGGCCTCGATGCGGCTCCATTTGCGCTCCAGCAGGC
>JBGSIR010000447.1:0-4266 GCA_041742415.1 Fimbriimonadaceae bacterium
GACCGGTAGCGCTCCACCGCCGCCTTCAGGTTCGCCAAAGTCGCCACCGGGTCGGGGTCGGGCCAGCCCTCGTTGGCGCGGTTGATCATGCGGCCCGCCGAAGTGGCGGTGTAGATGCCCTGATGGATGCCCGTGTTTGCCCCCGCAAACATCTGGGCCATCAGCTTGTATTCGCCCTTGTGCTTGTCCGACGCGCCGCTATAGGCGACGTCGTCATCGGCCAGGACGATGAAGTTTTCGCGGACAAAAGCCACGAGCTCGGGGTGAGACCAGACCAACTGCCTGGTTTTCGCGCCGTTCTGTCAGCAGGCTCCTCGGGGGTCGCCAAAGTAGAGCCACATCAGCACGGGCTTGTCGGCGCGGCGGGCGGCGTTCACGGCGCTGGCCAGAGTGGTGTGCCAGTCCAGCTCCTGAAACTTCAGGTCACCGCCCTTAGGGAGGGCATGGGCATAGGCCGCCTGCATCTCGGGGTCGCTCAGCGCCCCGGCCGAAGCCTGAGCCGTCTGAGGCGCGCCGGCCATGCTTTGGCAGCCCAAAAGGGCGGCAAAGGGCAAAAGCATCCGCATAACTCCTATGATAGGCCAGAGTCCCGCCAAAATCGACCGATATTTACGGGTATGTCAGCATCCAGGGCAATGGCCACTCGAATTCCCATTACGGTCGCCCATGGCGACGGCATCGGCCCCGAGATCATAGGCGCCACGCTTCGCATCCTCGAAGCCGCCCAAGCCCCTCTGGACATCGAGGAGGTCGAGATCGGCCAGAAGGTCTATGAGCGCGGATTCTCCGCCGGCCTGGAGCCGGGCCTGTGGGACAGCCTGCGCCGCACCAAGATTTTTCTGAAGGCCCCCATCACCACGCCCCAGGGCGGCGGCTTCAAGAGCCTCAACGTCACCATCCGCAAGTCGCTCGGCCTCTACGCCAACGTGCGCCCCTGCGTCAGCTATCACCCCGCCGTGCAGACCAAGCACCCGGGCATGGACGTGGTCATTGTTCGCGAAAACGAAGAGGACCTTTACGCGGGCATCGAGCACCGGCAGACCGACGACGTGGTGCAGTGCCTCAAGCTCATCACCCGCCCCGGCAGCGAGCGCATCATCCGCTACGCCTTTGAATATGCCCGCGCCAACAAGCGCAGCAAAGTGAGCTGCCTGAGCAAGGACAACATCATGAAGCTCACCGATGGCCTCTTCCACAAGGTCTTCGATGAGATCGGCGCCGAGTATCCCGACATCGAGAAGAATCACTTCATCATCGACATCGGCAGCGCCAAGCTGGCCAACGACCCCGGCATCTTCGACGTCATCGTCACCCCTAACCTGTACGGCGACATCATCAGCGACATCGCCGCCGAGATCACCGGCTCGGTGGGCCTGGGCGGCTCCGCCAACATCGGCGACACCGTGGCCATGTTCGAGGCCATCCACGGCAGCGCGCCGGACATCGCGGGCAAGGGCATCGCCAACCCCAGCGGCCTGCTGCTCGGCGCCGTGATGATGCTTGTGCACATGGGCCAAGCCGAGGTGGCCGAGAACATCCACAACGCCTGGCTCTGCGCCATCGAAGAGGGCATTCACACCGGCGACATCTATGACGAAGGCTTCAGCAAGGAGCGCGTGGGCACCGACGGCTTTGCCGACGCGGTCATCGCCCGGCTCGGCCAGCGGCCCAGCATTTTGAAGCCGGTGGACTATGACAAGGAGAACAATTCCTGCCTCATTATGCCGCCGCTCAAGCCGCGGATTCCGGCCAAAAAGGAGCTGGTCGGCGTGGACATCTTCCTGCACTGGGAAAACGGCTCACCCGATGACCTCGGCGCCATCGTCCGGCAAGCCACGGTCGGCGACCTGGAGCTGCAGATGATCACCAACCGAGGCGTGAAGGTGTGGCCCGGCGGCATGCCGGAGACCTTCTGCGCCGACCACTGGCGCGCCCGCTTCCACCGCGACGACATGGCCCCCATCACCCATCGCGACGTGCTTTCACTGCTGGATCAGGTGCTGGGACTCGGCCTTGACTTCATCAAGACCGAGCACCTCTGCACCTTCGACGGCGAACCCGGCTTCAGCCTGGGCCAGGGCCAGTAAGCGACGGCTTAGAGCCGCCGGTCCAAATCGCGCAGGTCGTAGATTTGGAACCGGCGGTCGTCGCTGTCCATCATCACCAAGATGCCCGCCGGATACTTCGGGCTCACGGCTTCGGTGGAGATTTCGATGCCATCGGTGGAGTCGCTCACCGTCGGGATAATGGCGATTCGGACCGGCCGTGAGGGGTTTTTGACATCCCAGATGTGCAGGCGGCTGGCCTGCTCATTCTGGTCGCAGCTCACCAGCAGGGTGCCGCCGCCGCGGCGCCAGATGGCCAGGCCCTCGCGGTCGCCATCATATCCGGTCAGGCCGAAGTGCGAGAGAGCGCGGTCGGCGCGGAGATCCCAGGCGCGGATGCCTGAGAGCTCATCGGCATAGAACAATATTCCCCGCTCGCGGTCGATGACCATCGCCTCGATCTCGCCTTCGGGGTCACCGGAGTAGACGCCGAGGCGGCCGACCGGCTGAGCATTCATCCGCTGGCTCTCCATGCTCATGCTCAGGCGCTGAAGGGGGCGCCACCGCGGGCTTTCTTTGGGGCTGACGACGGCCTCATAGATTCCAGGCACGGGCGACCAGACGGCCAGGCCCATCGGGGCTCCCTTTTCGCCCTGTTCGTGGGCAAAGACGGCCGTTTCGCCGGTCACATCCTGAGGCGTTCCGTTGGAGCGAATCGAAACGAGGCGCAGGCGGCGCTGGATGCGCTCGGAAACCGCGGCGACGCTCTGAACGATGTCCACGTTGTTGGGGCGGTCCATCGGGGTCACCTTCCACTGCTCCACGCCGTCCAGATTCCAGGCGTAAAGACCGCCGGTCTCCTCGTTCTTGTCGGTGCCCAAAATCAGGCTCTTGGCCGGGTCGGCCGGATGGATCCAGACGGCGGGGTCGTCGGCGTCGTGAGGCACTGGGCTGGTGGCCCCAACAGGGGTCAGCGGAGCGGCGAGCACGAGCAAGGCGGCGGCGATCATCGCGCCCGGATGCTATCCGATGGGAATCGCCGCAAACCGCCGCTCAAGACCTTCGCCCCGCCGCACCAAAATGGCCTCTCGCTTCAGCTTCTCACGAATGGCCGGCTTGCTGTCCCCATTGGGAAGATCGCGCTTGAGCTGCGGCGGAAGCGCCTCTTCAAGGATGCCGCAGATGCTCTCGGCCAAGGCAGTGGGCTCAGCGGGGCTCAGCTCCATCAAGGCAAGCTGCATCTTTTCGGAATCGGCCTCGCGCCCAGCAATGCAGGCCACGCGGGTGTGAGCCTGGTACTCGCCGTCGAAATCCATGACCAAGAAGCTGTCCCCTTGGGGCTTGTCACCGATCTCGGAGATCAGGGTCCGCACCGCGATGGGAGCGCCTCGGAAGTCGGCAAAAGCCCGCTTCAGGCCTTGGCTCATGCTCATGGTGAGGCGGCCAAGGGTCACGTCGTCCTCGCTGCGCTCGAAGCCCTCCTTGTGGCAGAAGTCGATGGCTCCCACGCGCAGGGCCTCAATGTCGGCCTGCTGGCCCAGACCGACCATCGAGAGCCGGTCGTGAATCTCAAAAATCTTCTGGCTGCTGCGCGCCACCGAGACGATGACGATGCCTTCGGGAACCGAAACGGCGGCGGCGGGAAGGCCCAAGCTGAGCCGCTCCTGGATGTACTGCGCCCGCTGGGCGAGGCTGCTTTGCCAATCGTAGGGCGTCACTAGGAGCCTTCTACGCTGGGAAGGGGCTTGGCGTCAAGGCGCAAAGGTCCAGCGCAGGCCTTCGGAGGGCGATGCAGAGCCTGCAGCCTCGGACATGCGCTTGGCCGGCCCTGTGGTGGAGATGGCCGAAGCCTCCCAAACCATGAAGTAGCCCAGCCCGCCGCGCGCCAGATTGCCCGGCATCGCGATCTTGTAGGACTTGGCATCCTCCAACGCGGCGCCGTTGATGCTGGCGGCCGTGATGCGCTTTTCCGGCGAGGCCGAAAGAGACGCGGTGGCCTCAATGCCAGAAAGATGCAGGAAGGCGGGGTTCTTGGAGGGCAGAAGCGAAACGGACCGCTCCAGCGCCTGGCGAACCTGGGCTCCGGTCAAGGAAACAACCTGGATGTCGTCGCCCGGAAACACCAGCGAAGCCGAGACGGCGCCCTCTTCGGCGCCGGGCTTCAGCAGACCGACGGGCACAAATGCGGCGTCGGCGCTGGTGAGGGAGACGAGAGAATCGG